>CAZGUO010000006.1:13277-17198 GCA_964529185.1 uncultured Thermoplasmatales archaeon | reverse complement strand
CAACAACATCCGTCATCTTTTCTACTCCACCCACAACAACTATATCATGCATCCCTGATGCTACGGCGATATAGGCCTGTCTCAGAGCCATACCTCCAGATGCACATGCACTTTCTACTCTGGTGGCTGGTATATTCATTATAGATAATCCCGAGCTATCCACTACGAGTGCACCTACGTGCTCCTGTCCCACGAATCTTCCTGGACTCATGGAACCAACATAAAGCGCATCTATCTCTTTCCCTTCTATACCCGCATCCAGAATCGCCTTTGTTCCTGCTTCGGCTATAAGATTTCTGAAAGATTTATCCCAGAGCTCACCAAACTTTGTCAGCCCTACACCGATTATAGCAACATCCCTCATCCCAATCACTCCCAATATAAGAGGTTTCTATATTTTGCATAGATGGCATAGCTAACGTATCTCTTTTTCTCGATCATCTCCTTTATCGTTGGAGCGTTTTTTCTTTTGAAGTTCTTTATCTCATCTGTAACAGTTATATCAAATGCATCTGAGCCAGCTCCAGAACCATAGCTCACAAGTATTATTCTATCCCCGGGCTTTGCAACATCGAGAACAGAACATAATCCAAGAGGTGAACTTCCAGAGTATGTATTCCCTATGTATGGTGTTAACAGACCTTGCTCCATCTGTTCTATCTTGAATCCAAGTCTCTTACCAACATTTATCGGAAACTTACCGTTGGGTTGATGAAATACAGCGTAATCATAATCCTCTGGTTTAGTGTTCATCCTCTTCATTAACATCTCTGCAGCACCCATTATATGCCTAAAATATGCAGGAGCTCCCGTAAATCTACCTCCATGTCTTGGGTATTTCCTGGCTTCTCTTCTCCAGAAATCTGGAGTATCAGTAGCAAATGAGCACGTGTAATTTATCTTAGCTATTACCTTATCCTTGCCTATTATAAATGCTGCCCCTCCTGCTGATGCGGTATACTCTAATGCATCGCCTGGCGCAGACTGGGCTGTATCTGCTCCTATTGCTAAACCATATTTTATCATGCCTGATTTAACTAAAGCTAAGCAATTCTGGATTGCTGCGGTTCCTGCCTTGCATGCAAACTCATAATCTGCAGCCAAAAGATCTGGAGTTGCACCTATGGCTTCTCCAACTATAGTGCTTGTTGGTTTTACCGCATAGGGGTGAGATTCACTACCTATGAATATTGCTCCTATTTCTTTGGGATTTATATCAACTCTGGATAAAGCGTGTCTTGCTGCGGTCACACTGATTGTGGCAACATCTTCATCAGGAGAGGGGACGGTTTTCTCGGAAACATTTAATCCTTTCTTTATGTCCTCAGCATCTTTTCCCCAAACACTGGCTATATCCTCGATCTTTATCCTGTTCATCGGTATGTAAGCCCCATAGCTCACTATTCCTATTTCAGGCATCGGAGGATGCAACCCAAAAATTCTATTTAAAATTGTCGATTTATTTTTCGACAATTTTAGAAATTAAGTGGAAGAACGAGAGCTTATTACAATCCTATAGAGATTTTTCCTCCTTTTTTAAGATTCTCCAGAGCCTCCTCCGTGATCTCCTCGAGTTTCTCCTCATCGAATAAAGCCTGTTTTGCCTTAACATTTATTTCCTCTATGATCTTCTTTGCCTCCTCCTTCTTAGCTCTGATCTCTTTTCTTATCATTATTATCCTCGCCTTCATCTCCATTGCCTTCCTGTGGGCTTCGTCAGCCTGGCGCTTTGCTTCCATGTACTCTTCGTGCTTTTTCTTGATCTCACCTATCAGAGTTGCAACCTCTCTAACCAGTTTGATATACTTCTCGTGATACTTTTGACTTTCCTCATAAAACTTGAGAACAAGCTGATGCTCTTGGTTTGCCTTCTTGAACAGCTCATCTATAGCCTTTTCTGCATCGCTCAGCTTAATCTCTATCTCCTTCTGTTTTTCCAATTCCCTCTTAAGTTTCTCATATTCCTCCCTTTTCTTCCTGATCTCTTCTATTATCCTGTCCTCCTCTTCCTTGCTCAGAGGTGTGGTCTCCTGCCTGTATTCAAGCATCTGTATCTCTGCATTGAGTTCCTCTACTCTCAATGGCAAACTTTTCACAACAAGTTTTTTGCTCTTACGTTTTTCCTCTATGAGTTTTTTTGCTTCTTTCTGCAATTTGTTTCTCATTTCCTTGTGCTTTCTCATCTCTTGAACCGCTTTATCTCTGAGTTCTTTGCATCTTTTCATCTCCTCGAGCAGTTCCTTTTTCTTTTCATTGAGGAGATTCCTTTCCTCTCTTAGCATCCTCGCTATCTCATTGAGTTCATTTCTCTTCTCTACCAGCATCTGATATTTCTTCTCTGCATTTGCAAGTTCTTCTCTTTTCATCTTTTTTGCCATGTCCTCACATCTCTGCAGTTATGGCTATATCATTTCTACCCAGATAGGCTATCCAAGGCATCTCAACCTCTGCATAGCTACCTGGCGGTATCTCGTCTATGTTCGCAGAGTTTACCTCTTCTCCATTCACTCTGAGAGAGACTCTAACATTCTTAGCCATAACCGTACCATCGTTTCTCAGGATGAATTTTGTTGTTACCGTTTCACCAGATTTGAATCTTTTTGGAGAATGAGAGACTTTTTCGATCTTGAGGTCAACGGTTGCATTCTTAGATGTGACAAGTAGATCTATGGAGTGAACTTTGGGTTTCTCTTTTGGTATGACAACAAGCCTTATTCTCGAAAAGCCATCAGGATCTATCCTCTCAGTAGCCTTGACATGCACAAAAACCTTTCTCTCCTCACCAGGATCTAGAACAAGCTCTTTCTCCGAGAGATCTGCAACCCATCCCTCCTGAATAACATCCTTATCCAGATAAACATCATAATTCAACCTCATCTTTGTTGGATTTCTTACAGTCACTTCAAACCTTGTTTCCTTTCCAGGAGAAAGCTCCTTTATTCTATCCAAGCATATCAATTCTGCATACTTTCTGGTCAGCATATAGATTGAGAAGAACAGGATCAGCAGTATTATGATGATTATCAACGCTATCAATGCTATATAACCTGTCTCGCCAAGTTTCTCTTTCAATGAGTTACTTATGCCTCCAAAGAATCTGCCTATCTTTTCAAATATGGAGATCTCTACAGCTGTGGTTACAATCCATGCTTCATCTCCAGCAGATGGTCTGGATTCTGGTGATACTTGTACAATTAGATCATCCTCTACCGGGGTAGATGAAAGATTTCCCGGAATCTTGAGGGTAATAGAAAATTCTGTCTCATTTCCTGGATACAGATCTTCTATGATGAATGTCGAATCTCCTGCAATCCATCCATGCTCCGATGTTGCATTTACTACAAAATCATCCACATCGTTTCCGACATTTTTCACCCTGAATGTGTACTTGAATGTGGAGCCCGCTTCCACTTTTTTGTCGTTAGGTATTGCAACAAGTACTGCCCCTGGTTTACCAACGTTTATTTTGATTTCATCGCTGATGATATCTGATCCTCTGTAAGTTCCTGTAGCAGAGAACCTGAATTCAACCTCACTTTCATCTTCAGCATCTGGAGAGGGATAGATATCTATCGATAAGTTTAAGGTACCCTTACCAGAAATGTATACCTGTTTCTTCCAGTCAAAGTCTGCAATCTCTGTACTGTTCAGTATCGTTATCTTTGCACGCCAGCCCTCCGGCCAAATGGTGAGATTCTTATCGATTAACATTAAAGATAGAGTAAGATTGTCGCCGGTCTCTCCCTCGTTTATTATTTCTATATTATAATGCGCGGTATCAACTCTCCTTATCTCGGGGCTTATCGTTGTATTTCCTGAAAATTCCAGCCTTATGTCATCAAGCGGGGCTGTAGAGATCTCTATGTAAGATGAGTAATTCTTTGAGTTGAAGAAGAGTAAGGGTCTATAGAGAACGAGTTC
>CAZGUO010000006.1:0-13177 GCA_964529185.1 uncultured Thermoplasmatales archaeon | reverse complement strand
AAAGATGGGTGTAGATAAATGCTTTGGCTACACCTGATGCTATCTTGGATAGACTATCTCCTTTCTTATCATATATGGACACCTCTATCGGATACTGCCAGCCCAATTCCTTCCAGCTTTTACACTTGATATACAGGTGAGCTGTAACGTTACCATATATTCTGGTTGGCTCTTTGAATGGGTCGATCGATATCCAGTATACCATATTGGAAGATATATTCATTTGCTGAGTATCGTTTGTCTCGATGGTCTTCTTATCGAGAATCAGGGCATAATCTCCATCAACTTTCACCTTTCTCAGGTAATATCTCTCTGCACCATACTTCTCACTGCCCGAAACAGATCCAAAGAATCTGATATTTGAAGGATGTTTGTAGGAATCGTAAACAAAACCCATGTTTTTAGATAAAACTTCCGCTAACCATTTCAGCGTTTTGATGAGTTTAGTGGCATTGGTATATTTTGTAAGATTTTGGGATTCCAAGAGAAGTTCAGCTACCGATTGGAAGGCACTCTCATTTGCGTATCTCACCACTTCTATAATTGGAGCGATCTCCTGCAAGAGCTCGTTTTCCGCGAATATGCGTATATAGAGGGTATCCCCTTCAGGAATGTCCAGATTAATGTCTTCAATGGTTAGCTCTCTATGCACAACATTTGCCTCTCCCTGTGCTAGAGCTATTATATAATCCAAGTTATTCAGTATATTCTCCAGCGTGAGGTTCGAAAGTATATCTTTCAATCCAGTCTCATTTTCTCCTTTACAAACCGTTACCGTCTCTGTCGTACTTACATCGGCAATCTCGACAGATATTGTATAATTAAGAGCTGGGGCTTTTGCTATCGATTCTACCATGGAAGCTATCGCGGAAACATTATAGCCCGTTTCATTCCATATAGAGAGATTTTCCCGTATCTCTCTTATTATCTCTCCTATAGTTCTGTTTTCCTTGGGCTGTTCTATGGTCATATTGGATATGGCTGTAATCATAATTAAAAAAGCTTCTAAAATCGGGGTGAAATTGAACGGAAAGACCTTGAAATAGAGATCAAAAGATATGCCGTTCCTTATCGATGTAACGTTGTTCAGCATAAAGGTTCCATCTAAGGTTGTTTTATCCTCCTCTCCTTGAGGAGGATACTTTGACAGATGAGGAAAGGTTCCATCTCTGAAATAGAAAACGTTATGGTCCTCGACCGTCGATGAGATTGCAAAAGGGTATGGGATTGTTGAGACCAACAGTAACGTAACGATTATAGAGGATATGGCTATTCTCCTCATGGGAGCACCAGTGATCATTTTTATATCCTGGAGGTATAATATGTGCACTATATTTAATAAAGGTTTTGTTTCTGCTAAGGAGTATTTAAAATCTTATTTTTATATAAAAATATTTCTGAAAAAAGGGTGTGATCCCAAAATAGATTCCTCAATGTTTTACATATCTTTTTGTAAATCTCTCGCCAAAACTGGATCTCGTGTTGCTCTTCACCAAAAACCATTAAATACAGATGAGATTATACAAGAATTCAGAGGAGGGGTCATGCAGAGAAGGAGAAGCATCGTAGTTCTTCTATTCTTACTTACTCTAATCCTGCTTCCTTGCGTCTCAAAGTGTAAAGAGTTGAGATTGATAATTGTTGATGAAGATATTGACGTGATAGATGAGATATATGAGGGAGAGACATTTTTGATATACGTAACAGATAAAGACGATCCTTCTCAGCCTCTGGATAACTATACCATAATATTCGATGGGAAAAGTTACTATTTCAGCAAATCTGATCCAAACTACCCCTTCTGCTATCTCACGGCACCTCAAGTTGATTCAGATAAAAAGATGCAGATAGTTGTGAAGAAGGAGGGCTACGAAGATGGATATGCTGAGATTACCGTGAAAAACAAACCCAGACTCATTGTATACCCTTCCTCTTTTTCTGTCAAATCGGGAGAGGATATAACTATAGAGGTCAAGGATGAAGATGGAAATCCCGTAGAGGATGCGTATGTTTATCTAGTAGTAGGGAAAAAGAAGTTGTCTTTAGAGACAAATGCTAACGGTATAGCGATACTTACTGCCCCTGAAGTAGATGAAAAGACTAGCGCATATATCGAGATAAGTAAGGAAGGGTATGAAGATGCACGAATAGAAGGTTATATACTTCCTCTCAAGACTTCATTTATCAACGATTTTATAGATAAGAATTTGCTGGTAACGCTGGGTATAGCCATTTCCATCATTTTCTTCTTTGCTGGAATAATAAGATACGTGCGGAGGCGGGAGGAGATTCATGAAAGTCTTGTAGATGAAACTGTTGGCGTAGATACTTCCTCCGGAGAAGAGATGGAAAGAAAGGTGGAAGATCATCGACCGAAGATAGAGATAGAGGAGATCGAGATCGGCAGACCCGAGAGAAAAGTGGCTAAGAAGGTGAAATCGAAAAAGCCAGAGGTTACACCTATAAGCTTCAGACCAACAAAATTGGAGACAGAACCAGATACGTGGGTTGTTGGAAGAGACTCCATAATTGAAAAGATAGATGAAAAGATAGGAAAGGCGGAAGGTAAAAAGAGAGATTTGAGTAAATGGTTGACGGGAAAAGAGGACATCGCAGCTAAGGTTGATGAGAAGATAAAAGAGATTGAGAGGAAGAAAAGGTCTAACTCTCCTTAGGATATACAGCTTTTAGCATCGGTGGGGTTATAAGAGAAGAGATTATAACCAAGAGTATGGTTGCAGCGAGAACTTGATGTTGAAGAGCGGCACTCTTGAACACGTTCATCGACATCTCAGTTGTTACCACGACGAGTGCTATCTCCATCCTTGGCATCATCCCAATACCAACAGAGAGAGCTTCTCTGTTGCTGTACCCACAAAGTTTAGAGCCTAGAGAACAGCCTATTATCTTTCCTATTAATGCCATCGGTATGAAGATTGCAACTAAGGTTCCAAGCCCACCGAGTGCGCTGAAATCAAATGAGGCGCCTACCCAAACGAAAAATAGTGGTACAAAGAAGAGATCTGAGATAAGCCTGATTGGATCTAATATCCTATCTTTGTGAGGCAACCTACTTATTATCAAGCCCGCAAAAAATGATCCTGTTATGGCGGCGAGACCCAAACTTTTCGCTATTGCTGCAAATATTAATGCTCCTGATAGTGATGCGGTTAGCAGAAATCTTGGCATGAAGAGATGGTACCTTTTTAGGCGATCTATGGCAATAAGTGATAGGAGGAACAAGGCAAAAAATAGGGCTACAGATATTAGAATTACAACTGTTTCTTCTAAACCCAAGAAGTCAAGTATGGAGTGACCGGTTCCCAATGTTGTTGATAATACTAATATTCCTAGAACGTCATCGAGTACAGCTACAGTTAATATCAGCTCTCCTACCCTAGTGTGCAGTTTATCCATCTCCAATAAAGTCCTAACCGTTATCCCAACACTTGTAGCTACCATTATATTACCGATAGCTATGCTTTCCATGAAACTCAGACCCAGGATTTTTCCAGCAAGGAATCCAAAAAAGAATGCAATTGAAACATCAAACAGAGATGTCACTACTCCCTTTCTTCCAACGCTCTTCAATTCATCTACTCCAATCTCTAGACCCGATATAAATAGGAGAAGTATGATTCCTATTTTGGCCAGCCCTTCAAAAACATCTGCTGTGTCACTAGATAAAACATTTATACCAACCAACCCACCTATGTACGGTCCAAGTAATATTCCTGTTAGTATCTCACCAATAACTGCCGGTTGTTTCGCTCTTTCAAATAGGAAATGAAGTAACCTAGCTACTATCAGCGCCAAACCTATTTCTAACAACATATTATCAGTTCTGGCTCAAGTTGTCGAACTTTCTTCATCATTATAAAGTTCTTCATCTACTTCTATCTTTCCATCAAACCCAATAGATCCTTCCAGGGTAGCGATTCTTATCATATAGCTTTTATACCAGTTATATGAAGGTTTTACCTTAACAGGAGAAAGTCTCCATGCCCTGGTTTTCTCTTCATAGCCCCAGTTAACATACTCGTTAAAGTTTTTCACTATGTCAGTGATTGCTACTCCAAACTCACCAACCAATACTCTTTCTATCTTCATCCATTTCTCCAGAGAACTTTCCCTTCTTGTTAGTCCTAGATATCCTGCGCAGCCAGGCGCCTTCAGGGAAGAGATTCCTCGTCCAACAAAGGCTCTTATAGCATATATCGTCTCTGGCGGATCTGTAATAAATGTATCGAATTTCTTTTTCATGTAATCTGGAAGCTCCTCTCTTATATCAAAAGTCAATATGTCTATCTTGTCATAGCCTATCTCTTTCGAAATCTTTTCTATGAAGTCCGTCAACCTTTTATCTATGTCTATGACCGCTATCCTTTTAGGAAGGGAAGAGAGCATGAGGGCTACGCTTGTTAGATCATCATCACCTATGACAAATATCTCTTTATTCTTTATATCGTTCCTTGATATCATAAAAGCTACCCTTGCAATTACCGTTTCTGGTGTAACAAATGCTTGATCAAATTCCTGTTTCGGTAAAGGTCTCTCTCTAACGATCTTTTTAAACTCTTCAAGTAAATTATTGAGATTCTCGATACTTATTCCTCTGCCAGAACAAGATTTGCATACCATCTCTTCGATCTCTGTTATTTCGTGCATATCAACTAAATTTCTGCCTTTTTCTGTCAAAGTGATTCCGCCATTTATGGCGACGTATCCTTTTTCTTTTAATATCTCTATTATATCTGCAACTAGAGGTAGAGGTTCTTCACTGAGATCCACTATCCTCCAAAAATCACTGCTTGACATGATTGCTCCCAAAACATTTTTTACACTTCTCTCGCAAACATTTATCGAGGTTCTCCCCTTGATTTCTTCGATTATCTCTTTCACTGCTATCCCCTCTTTAAATTGGATAAAAGACGAGGGTTTAAGTTTTTCTTAATGTTTTGATCGACTCTACTTCGCTAACCTATAGAAACAACAGTTATTGTAAGAATAATCTTTTTTCCCGCCAGAGGATGGTTCAGGTCCAGTACAACAGTGTTGTCTTTCACTTCAGATATTATTCCATAGAACACTTTTCCCGAGGGTGTGTTTATTCTTATTCTTGCTCCTTCCTCGAGCTTTGCGTCTGGTCTAAATGCTTCTTTTGGTACTTCTAAAATTAATTCTTCCATGTAAGGTCCAAACGCCTCATTGGGCTCCAAAGTTATGGTCTTTGTTTCTCCCTCTTTCATGTTCTCTATCTTTTCCTCAGCTGCTGGGAAGAATGCCCCTTCTCCTATGACCAATTCGAGTGGATTCTCTTCTCCCCATTTGTAGTAAATTTCTCCATTCTCTAATTTGGCTTCGCACAACAACTTTACCTTATCTCCTTTCTTCACTACCTTCATTTCCTATCCCTTCCATACCTACCGAATGAAAAAGAGCAGTTTTACCTACTCCTTTCATTTGGTAGGTTTTATCAAGCATAAGGATCGGGATGTATTTAAAGCTTTGCATGGCTGTAAACTACTTACTCCGATTTTTTTCAATCCTTTCTGCTATTAGTAAAAATGATAGAGTGGTGATGGTAAGGAAAATCGAGAAGAAGCTTGTATAATGCTCCTATGAGCAATCTACGTTACGGAGATGTTCAGGTCTTCTCAGAGTTTTCACACTATCTGTCTAATTGTGGCACGACATATCATGGTGCATATCGGAAGGTTTTTTTACAATGCAAACGACAAGAAAGGCACCAGCAGGAGTATTATTGCTATTGTCCCTGCAAAGAGGGTCAGCTTGCTTGATCTGTACTCCTCAGGCAGAGTTGTCTGTATGACGTAGATCGTCCCTATACCATATATTATCACGCCTATAACACCTATGAACAGGAGGGTTATGCTCAGCATAACTATAACAGATAGACCAAATCGCATCAGTATAGAAAGGGGTAACCCTAATACCAGTATGTAGAGTAGGAAGTACTGCATGAACCTCTGATAGTCAAGAAGAGATATTTTTCTGATCAAACTTTTGCTCGTCTCGTACAGCATTCTAGATGCTGCCTCGAAACCACCATAAATTGTGCCAAATAAAGCAAAGAATACACTAACTTGATACAAGGGCTTCAACCATGGTGCTATATTTGAGAATATGATTGCCTGCTTCTTTAGAAGATTTATATCTGTGGGTAGCTCGTGTTTCGGACCAAGCAGATAGTAACCTGCTATCATATACGCTGCAGATGCTATAGATACAACTATGAAGGCAAGGGATAGATCTATCAATATAGGTTTTGTAAGTAGTCTTGCTTTTTTGATTTCTTCTTTATCTTTAGGTAGATATCCAACTTTACCGGACTTTTTAAACAAGAGGAATAATTTTCTCGATAGATTCTCTGGATCTTTCTGATTCCTGAATATACCCCAGCCCTTTACCTTCACCCATCCCGCATATCCAACTAACGTGACTATAGTTATGGTGAGCGTGCCCACATAACCTAGGACGAGTAGAGGGATGGGTTTTGTCTCACCCATATCTATAACCCATTGCGGGTACTTCGGGAAGTCCCCGATTGTGAAGAAATGGGGTATTATCTCTGCAAGATTTAAGTTAGGTATCATTGCTACCGACACTATGGCGCCCACCGCCAAGATGAAAACGAAGATCAACTGGGTATATTCCAATAATCTGTATCTTCCAGCCACCGCAAGTACCGCAGCAAGTAGAGCAAAGGAGATGCCCCATATAAGATAGTCTCCAAAGCCAAATATCCAAGCTAAACTCTGGCCAAGTGATGTTATTATAGTCGCTGCAAATATGGGAACAAATATCAGCATTATCAGTATGAAAATGATGTTCAGAATTCCTTTCAACTTGGTAGAAAATACATCCATCATGTTAAGTCCAGTTATCATGGTATACCTACAACTCAGATATGCTATTATGTATGAGCCGATGTTTATCGTTATGAGCCACAATAATCTTGGTCCAGCCCATGCTCCAAGTTGAGGACCCAATATGAGCTGACCTTGACCTATGGTTACTGAAGCGATTATTGCTCCGGGTCCGAAAAACATAAGGTACCTTAAGTATTTTTTCAGAGAAGGTTTTTCTCTCAATACCTCTTCAGGTTCAGGAAATTTTATGGTTTCCAAACCTAAACACCCCCACTTCAATCTATTGTTAACATTTTTCTCATCTCTTCAGCACAGCCTCTTATCTCTTCACCTTTTGCTCTCTTTATCTCTGGCTCTAGAACTGGACCTGGTCTATCGCAAACTGGACATCTCTCCAACATCCTGACTCTATCCCCACTTATTATAAAGCCTGGATAGCTGTAAGTTGTTCCGTCCAGGAAGGCAAATCTGCCATATTCCTCATACTCTACAGGGTTCAAATCTTTATCGACAACCATTGGGTGCAGATATGTTATGGGAATATGTAGGTGGTGTCCCTCTGGACAATGAACCATTATTCCATTGCCCTCAACCATAGCATAAACATCTAGACAATGCTCTTCATTTATCCCTAGAACTTCATTGACCTCTCTTATGAAATCCCTAATGGGTAATCTTTTGTTCTCGTGTATTTTCCAGCCACCACCGGTTATGACTCCTCCTCTGCCAGAAAAATCAAAAGTTTTTCCCTCTCTTTTGAGATACTCTATGACCTCGTACGCTATGTATGGAGCACCAACAAAGGCGATCTTTTCTTTTTTCTTTTCTTTCTCTTCCAACCACCTCGCTATATTCCTGATTAATCTTCTTCCAGCTATGGCTGATGCGAACCTGATAAACGAAGATCTTATTCCCCTTCTCGACATCACCAATCTTATCGTTTCGGTTGTTATCTCTCTATCAATGGCAGGCGTAACCTCTTTTACCGCATCGTAAAGTACGCTACACACCTTTCCAGCGAAAAGGTTTGTCTTGAATGGGTTTGGCATCAAAAGGTATGCAGAGATGTTGTATTCCCACAATGGATACACCATTGTTACGATGGCTTTTGCAAACGCATACTCTGCTATGTTAAAGGTTCTTTTATCTCTGGGAATGAATGTGTGCTTCCCGCTTGTTCCGCTACTATAAGAGATAGCAAGACCTGCAGAGTTAAAGGCTCTTATCACATCATCGTATGTTGGATGATGTCTTCTTATCCTTACGGTTGGTATATCTCCGGTGAAGATATTGCTCAACCAGACTGCAAACTCTTTACCACCTGGATAGTCCTTGAAGAATTTATCCTGCAGAAGAGGTATTTTCTTTAGATCATCATAGCTTTTTATGTCATCGGGATCCACATTACGAATTTCACAAAGTTTCCTGTAAAATCTATTTTTTTCGTAATGCCTTTTGAATTGAAACTTCACAGCTTTGAATTGTAGCTTTTTTGCTTTCTCCAGAGGTACATTGTATAAATCCTTTACTCCATAAACAGCCTGCTCTGGGGGGTTCCAGTCTTCCTTTGGAGGTATATACCTTTGTAATCTCTCATCAAGTTTTTTAATGTACTCACCGAAGGATATCATTTTCCTTATGGTAAGGCTCACAAATTTATATTAGTTTCCACCTACAACCTCTTAAATATCAAAAAACATCCTGATGAGAGAGAACATGATATCTGTATCAGATCTAGCTATATTATTTGGAATAGGCTCTTTTGCTGGAATTATAATAGGTTTAGTTGGAGCCAGCGGTGCTGTGGTGATGATATCCCTGCTTCATCTCCTCCTGGGCTTTTCGATCCACAAATCAATAGGAACGACTCTACTTGCCAGCTTTATTGCCTCGTCTGTTGTATCATCGGTATACTACAAGAATAAGAACATAGATTTTCGATCTTGTATATGGCTTCTTATCGGTGCTATACTTGGATCTCAAATAGGGGCGTTTCTTGCTTTTAAAACTCCCGAAACCCAACTCAAGGGATTGTTGGGCATCGTATTGATTTTTATGGGTGTGTATCTCTGGAAGAGAGGTTTTGATAGAGAAGAGGTTGTAAAAAGATTTGGTAGAATTTTCAAAATAGAAGGCAAAAATGCAAAGATAATTTTGGGGATTGGTATTGGTCTGTGGGTAGGTATAATAGCAAGTCTACTTGGCGCAGCGGGCGGGGTGTGGTTTTTTGCAGTACTGTTACTGGTTTTTGGTTTACCATTGCATAAAGCGATTGGAGGAGCGACGTTTCTTATGGCGTTAACCGCTCTATTTGCTACGTCTGCCCATTTTCTCCATGGCAATGTGGATATGATAGGTGGTCTAATCGTAGGTATTGGGGCAGCGATAAGTGGAAATATGAGTGCTAAATTTGCGAACAAATCTACAGAAGAGATATTGATAAGGGCAATATCTGTCCTGTTTGTGGTTCTAGGAATATCTATGCTAATCCTAGAATTCTTTAATCTTCGCTGATGGAGAACAATCTTCTCATCTCTTCAGCACAGCCTCTTATCTCTTCACCTTTTGCTCTCTTTATCTCTGGCTCTAGAACTGGACCTGGTCTATCGCAAACTGGACAATGCTCTAATAATTTGACCTCGTCACCTGTTATTATGAAGCTTGGATAACTGCTCGCTGTAGCTTCTAGAAATGCAAATCTACCAACCTCTCCATACCCCTTGGGCTCCAGATTCTCATCTAGCACCATGGGATACATCTGTGCGTAAGGAATATGCAGATAATGCCCCTCAGGACACTGTATCATCACCGTATTGCACTCCACCATTCCATAGGCATCCAGTATCCTATCCTCAGGTATAGAAAGGTATTTACCTACCTTCTCTCTGTATTCCTTGTGTGGTATCCTTTCGCTTTCACTTATCTTCCAGCCACCACCCGTAAGCATAGCTCCATTCTCACTGAAATCGAAGCCCAGTCCTCTTCTCTCTAAAACTTTCATGATCATGTTCATAAAAGAGGGTTGCACCACCAAACCGAGTTTTCTTTCTTTTCCTTCCATCTCCTCCAGCAAATCTATAAAATCATCCACCATTCTCTCTCTGTGCCTTTTTGCAATAGATCTGATGATCTTACTCTCGATCCTTTCTATAAAGTTTCTTGCTCCTCCCATGCTCAGCCTAACCATCTTTGGAGTTATCTTTATCTTTGTTCCAACTTTTGCTTCCTTTACTATCTCTGTAATAACTGCTCCAGATTTTCCGACCCAGAGATTTGTTCCAGATGGATCTGTTTGCTTGTACATCGTCATATCATATTCCCAAAATGGATAAAGCATCGTGACAATATTCTTTGCTATGGAATAGCTTGCTCTTCTTATTGTATCAGCATCTCTTGGAATGAATGTATGTCTACCACTTGTTCCACTGCTCAGAGTAACGGTTAAACCCGATGTATTGAAGTCATCTATTACATCTTCTGTCTTTGGATTCCTCTTTTTGATGTATATCTCTGGGAGCTTTCCCGTATAGATATTGCTTAACCATATAGCGAATGATCTGCCATCCTCTGGATAATCTTTGAAGAATCTATCTGGAACAAGAGGTATCTTTAAAAGGTCGTCATGACTTTTTATATCATCTGGCTTGATACCTTTCTCTTTGCATAGCTTATTGTAGAATGTGTTGTTTTTGTAATGGTGCGAGAAGGTGTACTTTAGAGCTTTGAATCTTAGTTTCTCAGCCTCATCTAAAGGTATCCTGAAGGGATCTTTTGGAGAATATACGACCTTATCTTGAGGAGTCCATCTTGATTTCGGTATCTTGTATTTTTCGACGATCTTTTCAAATTCCTTGATATACTCATCAAAGCTTTTCATATCATTCTTCCCCCTTAAATTTAAGTCCGGGTTTTCTTTCCAATAGCTCGGGCTTTAACATAATAGGTCTATATCTCTCCCTTGCTTTTTTATCGTATTCCTCCTCACCCATTTCTTGTAGAATCTTCTTACCTTTCTCTATCTGCTCCAGTATACTATTATTCAACCTAGTGAGAGGTACCTTTGCTATTTTGTTCATAAATAGATTTATGATTGGTCTCATCATCTTCCCGCCCAATCCTAGAGAAGTTATGGATTCTACTTTTGTTATCGTGCCAGGCACCGCATAGAACCAGGTTCCAATCGAATCCTCTCCAAACTTCGTTATGGGTATTCCCTGTGCCGCCTGCCTTTCTGGAGTTGGTCCAACATCAGCTACAACCCATTTTCCATCGATGTATACCTCTCCTTCACCATGTAGCAAAAAGTATCCCATCGCATTGTACCACTGTTGAGCAAGAGGATCTGCTCCTATTAAATGATCATACCATGCTTGTGTCATTATTGGAGCGTAGAGTTTGTATCTAGCCTTGATTCCCGCAGCTCTACACAGAGCAATAAATAGTGATATCTTGTGTATGCATGTCCCTGTTCCCCTAAGTAGGGTATCCCTCACATCGTCCATCGGTAAGAACTCTAAGATAACGTTTCTCTTGACGAACTCAAATGCCGATTTAGCATATTCATAATCAGATTTTTTGAAGGCACCAAGCTTATTGGCTAAAGCAATAATTTCTGGCACTCTATAATTACAATATGGGGTGGGTCTGAGATATTTTTCATCAGATTCGCAGACTTTCATCCCCTTCTCATATTTAGGTATATCGTATCTTCGTGGCGGTCTGATGTATTCCTCAACTTTTGGTGCTTTACTCATCTTTCTAAATGTACCAATATTGGTTAGTAGGACCCATCCTAGGGCTATAACTCCCTTAAACATTATGAGTTTGAGTTTTCTTGATACAACTTCTTCCATCTCATCTTCCATAATCAATCACCCGAGCCTATAGAGAGCATCCTTCTAACCTCTTCAGCACAGCCTCTTATCTCTTCACCTTTTGCTCTCTTTATCTCTGGTTCTAGAACTGGACCTGGTCTATCGCAAACTGGACAATGCTCTAATAATTTGACCTCGTCACCCGAGATAATAAATCCCGGATAACTTGTAGCTAATGCATCAAGGAAGGCAAATCTTCCGCTCTCCCCGTATCCGGCTGGCTCCCCATCCTTACCAATGATTATTGGATAATAGTATGAGTAAGGTATATGTAGATAATGCCCTTCTGGGCAATGGAACATGAAGCCATTACCTTCAACCATCCCATAGGCATCTAAGCAATTAGTGTGAGGTATACCCAAGATCTTCTCTACCCTTTTTCTGAATGCTTCTGTTGTTATTCTGACGTTTTCTCGTATTTTCCAGCCGCCACCAGTAACAACAAAACTTTTGTCTCCAAAATCAAAGGAAAGCCCTTTCTTCTCCAGTATGTTCATTATATGATTAAGGAAGAATGGCGCCCCAAGTAAGGCGATATCGTCTTTATCTCTGTCTCTCTCCTTTAACCACTCTACGAACTTTTTGGTTCTTCTCCAATCGATGTACAGAGAAGCCAATCTTATGATTATATTCCTTCTTCCTCTCATCGCAGCCTGTAACATATCTGTTGTTATTTCCACATTCAAAACGATTCCATAATCTATGTACTTCAACATATCAGCAAAGATACCGCTCATTATTCCTGCAAAGAGGTTTATGTTTCTCGCATATAAAGATAGATATCCATGCACCCTATCAAAGTCCCATCTTGGATATGCCATAGATATAAAACCTTTCGCCCCGCCGTAAATAGCTCTGTTGAATGTTCTTTCATCTCTTGGAATGAATGTATGTCTACCACTTGTTCCGCTACTGTATGTGATCTTTAGCCCTTTTCTGTTGAATTCTCTTATTATATCATCTATCTTGGGATTCTTCTTCTTTATGAAGATGCTTGGCAGATCACCTGTATAGATATTTGCTATCCAGAACGCAAATTCTTTCCCTTCTGGATAGTTTTTGAAGAACTTATCTGGCAAAAGTGGAATCTTCATGAGATCTTCTTCTCTTTTGATATCATCTGGAGATACTCCTTTTTCCTTACAGAGATTTCTATAGAATCTGTTGTTCTCATAGTGATGTTTAAATGTATACTTTATGGCTTTGAATCTGAGTCTTTTTGCTTTGTCTAAAGGAACTCTATAGATATCCTTCACTCCATAGAGAGCTTCATCAGGTGGCAACCATTCCTCCTTTGGAGGTATATACCTGGACTCCAGTCTGTCAAATTTCTTTATATACTCATCAAACGGTATCTCCCCCATGCCAGTCTTTAGCAAAATGGTTATCTAATAATTAAATCTTTTTGTG
>CAZGUO010000005.1:0-19595 GCA_964529185.1 uncultured Thermoplasmatales archaeon | reverse complement strand
TTGGAAATCCGCTCGAGAGAGAGGACCAAATATGTGAACTTAAAGTGCAGGATATCATAATATCAAAGGATTGTGCAGATTATCTTATCAAGGTTGCTAACTTTATGGATGATCTGCTCGAGAGGTTCTACGGAATGGAAAGGTTTTACAACATTAAGAGCAGAGAGGATCTTATAGGTCATCTAGTAATTGGTCTAGCTCCACATACATCGAGTGGTGTTGTTGGGAGAATCATTGGATTTACAAATGCTCAAACATGCTTTGCTCATCCTTTTTACCATGCAGCAAAAAGAAGAAACTGTGATGGAGATGAGGATAGTGTAATGTTACTTCTAGATGCTCTCATAAATTTCTCCCTTTCATATATACCTGAGAAAAGAGGAGGCAGAATGGATATCCCCCTGATACTTGCAACGAGAATAGATCCCAGAGAGATAGATAAAGAGGCTCATAATATCGATATCCTGTTTAGGTATCCTCTAGAATTCTACGAAGCAACTTTGAAATACTCTCATCCTAAGGATGTAGAAGAACATATGGAATTGGTTTCTCACAGGTTGGGAAGTATTTTCCAGTATGGTGGATTTGGATTCACTCATGACACTACAAATATATCAGAAGGCCCTCTCACATCGTCTTATAAAACCCTGAAAACAATGATGGATAAGATAGAGGCTCAATTAAGATTGGGTAAACTCATAAGAGCTGTCGATGAAGGAGATGTTGCTTGCAAGGTATTAGAAAGACACTTCCTCCCAGACATACTTGGAAACCTAAGAGCGTTTAGCAAGCAAAATATAAGATGCCCATCCTGTAATACCATATACAGAAGGGTGCCATTGAAAGGAAAGTGCCCAAAGTGTGGAGGGAAGTTAACATTGACAGTCCATAAAAAGTCTGTCGAGAAATATCTGAATATATCAAAGGAGCTTGCAGAGAGATATGATCTACCAAACTATGCGAAACAAAGATTGATTTTGGTCGAGAAGTCTATAAGATCTCTCTTTCCAGAGGAAGAAAAACCAAAGACCCTGTTCGATTTCACATGAGATTCTATGCGACTCTTCCAATGGGATTTGAAAGGGTATCTGCTGGTGAGATAAGCAAGATTGGAGGGAAGATTTTAGAGATAAGGGATCAGAGGGGGAGAATATTTTTTGAGGGGAAAGAAGAGCTCATACCAAAACTGAACTTCCTCTCAAGAACCTTAGAAAGAGTAATGATCTTGCTGGAACATAAGGAAATAGATTCCCTGAAAGAGATCTATACCTCTATTAGGGGTCTCGATTTTTCTTTCATCAAGCCTGATCAAAGTTTTGCAATAAGATCTCTCAGAATTGGTAACCATGATTTTACCTCTCTAGACATCTCTAGAGAAGCAGGGCAGGCGGTCATCGATAGCTATCTTCAGGATAGAAAGGTCAGGCTGAAAGTAGATCTTGACAATCCCGATATCATAATAAGGGTCGATTTAATCTATAACGAGTTGTTTGTAGGTTTAGATACAACAGGAGATAGAGCTTTACACAAAAGATGGTACAGAGTTTACAATCATCCTGCTCCCCTCAATACTGCTATAGCAAGCTCCATGATATTTTTATCTGGCTGGAAAAAAGATAAGATCCTGCTTGATCCGATGTGCGGTGGAGGGACGATACCTATAGAGACTGCTATGATATTAAGAAATATTCCTCCTGGGAAGAATAGGGACTTTTCCTATTTCAGGTTCTTTGGAGAGGTTATACCAGAACATGAAGAGAATAAGGACATTTCTCCAATATTTGGATTTGATAAATTCAAAAAGCATGTTGAGGGAGCAAGGAGAAACGCAGAAAAAGCAGGTGTTGCAGATACAATAAGCTTTTCTGAGAAGGATGTTCTTGAGGTTAAAGATTTTGAAGCAAACTTTTTGGTGACCAATCCTCCCTATGGCTTGAGAATAGGGAGAAAAAAGAGGATCGAGGATCTCTATAGAGGGTTTCTCGAAAGGTGCTCTGACATTCTAGTGGGAGAATCTATTGTTGTTATGATAACTCCATATAAAAAATTGGTAGAGGAGATATCCAAGGATCTTGGTTTCAGCTTGCTGGAAGAGCTCTATGTAAAATATGGGAATCTGGATACCACTGTTTTCAAATTGAAGATATAGTAGGGTATTTGCTGATTAACCGAATAGTGCGCTGAGCCCTGCTGCCGCCTCTTCCTCACTGACTTCCTCTTCCTTCTTCTTTTCTTCTTCTTTCTTCTCTTCCTCCTTCTTCTCTTCCTTTGTCTCTGCTGGAGCTGTAGCCTGTGCTGGTGCGGCAAGTGTTGCACTCTTTATGGCTTCCTCTATATTAACGCCCTCTAATGATGCTATGAGTGCCTTTACTCTTGCTTCATCTACTTGTATCCCAGCAGCCTCTAACACCTTCTTCACATTCTCCTCATTTATTTCCTTTCCCGCAGCATGCAGGAGCATGGCGCTATAGATATATTCCATCTCTATCTCCTCCTTATGCCTTTTTATCCAATATACTCTTTAGAGATGATGCCTGAGCATGAGCCTTTGCAAGCAACATCTCTATATTGGATTTGGTTGGATATGATATAGATACAGAGAGAGCAAGGGCATCCTGGTATGCTTTTGATATTAAATAGTTTATCGTTTCCGGAGTTGCCCACTTCCTTTCTATGGCTAGAAGGAATGCATTTCTTATAGCGGTTATAAGTTCCGATCTGAACCTCTCCTCATCTATTTCTAGAACATCTGGAGTGAATATAACGCCATCCTCATATACTGCTCTCAGATTCAAACCTATCTCTATCGGATAGATCTCTAATCTAGTCAGAGCTTGAGCAATCTCTTTTGAGATTTTCTCTCCCGCTTTTACGAGAACCTTATCCTTCTTTATTACTACCTTTCCACCCTCGATAGCAGCAGGTATCCCAACCTTCTGTAGCTCTCCCACTATTGGACCTGGCTTAAAAGGAGTTTCTCCAGCCTTAACCTCTATATCACTCTGTGCTATCTCTCCACCTTTCGCTGGGGCCTTTGTTCTACTTTCTTTTATGAATTTATAAAGTTTGAAGGGGTTTTCTTTGGTAGCCAAGATGGCTGTTTGTCCGGAGATTGAATTAGCTAGATCCTTTATTTTCCCTCCCGCCTCCTCCAATGCCCTTTTGATTAGTCTGTTCCTGCTGACTCTCAAGACGCCGATCTCTCTTATTTTCTCTCTCAATTTCTGCATCTGGGGAGCTGGTATATTCTCTATCCCTACTATGGCTATCGACGGGTATGATTTGATGATGTTCTTCAGTTCCTCAACCTCTTTAAATTTCCACTGAGCCACGTGAGCCATACTCAAAACCTCACAACACTCTTTCTGAAGGACCCATCGTAGTTTTCACATAGATCGATTCTATATTGTATCTTCCTCTTTCCAGCCTATCTTCCAATCTCTTTATTATTGCCTGAAGATTTTCTGCAAGCTTCCTTGGCTCCATGTCTTCTGTTCCTATTATGGTGTGAAACGTTTTACTACTTTTGGATCTGATTTTCACACTTTTTCTCAGATTTTCAGCTATTGTTTTGATATCGGCATTTGGGGGTATCGGTTTTGGCATCTTCCCTCTTGGACCCAATATAATTCCCAACTTCTTACCTATGATCGGCATGAGAGGAGCTTCGGCAACGAAGAAATCGTACTCATTGGCTATCTTTTTCATCTTCTTCTTGTCTTTAGCCAGATCATCGATTTCATCAGGTTTTATTATGAGATCAACAACTCCTCTAGCCTTAAGAGCTAACTCTCCACCTGCAAAAAGAGCGATTTTAGCTGGTTTCCCTCTTCCATGAGGAAGAATTATTTCTTCATCTATCCTGTTCTTTGGATTGTTCATGTCAACGTCCTTTAAGGTTATAGCTACATCTACACTCTGCTTGAATTTTCTTTCTTTGGAATTCTTCAATGCTCTTTCTATCGCCTCTAGCATTTTTTCTTCGACCATAACACATCATCTATACTTTTAGATGTGGTTCTCGGGAATGGAAAGTGTATTTATAAAATTGTTGGTGGAATCTATCTTTTGTTTTTAACTTTCTCTCTCTATAATAACATCAAGCATCTCATCAGGATCTCTTATCCTTACCAGCTCTTTCCTGCTTATGGTTGGTGTACCCTCAATATTCTTTCTTTCTTCTCTATCAGTAAAAATAACCGCATGTTTCCCTGTGACTCTTGCTATGCTTCCCATAACTCTTGCTCTCTTCTTGAGAGAGAAATCATACCTTCTTACACTTGTTAACAGCACGTTTCTTTTTTCTTTACTCACGGCATCAAAAAGGCATCTTCTAGTAGGTATAACCTTGTAACCTATCTTTTCTATCATGGATAAGATCTCTTTCTGAAAGTTATAAAGCCACTCTATCTCTTCAACACCCCTCTCCACTTTGGTTGACCTTATCGGTTGTAATAGATCGAAATCCTTGATTACACTTGGATTCAAGATCTCTTCCATGAGTGCAGCAATCTCTACTCTGGCATCCATTCCTTCCTCGTACATCTTGATAGCCCTTCTCGACACATGGAGAAGTCTAGCCAAATCTCCTCTCGAAAGATTCCTTTTCTCCCTCTCTTCCCTTAATTTTTTACCGTCTATTCTTACATAGAATCCGCCAGGCGCAGCATACACTTGGATTGGCAGATTATGAACCAAATAATTTCTCAGTGTATCCGGTGTTACAGTTGGAACTCCATTTCTGAAATAAACGACATCATCTTCTAGCTTGGCTGAGCCGTCTCTCTCACCTATTAGTATCAGAGAAGCTCTGAGCAAGCAGGCGAGAGATTTGAGGTCCTTTGCCACCTGTTCTGTAAAGGCATCTATATTGGCTAGGATTTTGAGTATAAGTATATTTTTCCCCCTTCGTGCAACTAGATCGAAACCAACGTCTCTAAAATTGCATTCTTCCGCTATCTGGAATCCAGCATCCTCTAGTACCTTCTTCACCTTTTGTATGATTGCAACCCTTTCCATACCTCTCTTATTAAGATTTAATAAGAAATAGTATATAAGCGTTTAGGGGTTGGAGCTAGGAAATATGGTTCTCTGGATAGGTATAGATGATACCGATTCAAAAGATGGTGGATGCACCACCTATCTGGGATACAGAACAATATGTCGACTCATAAAGGAAGGTTATGATATAATAGGGTATCCAAGACTGGTAAGGTTGAATCCAAACATACCTTGGAAAACGAGAGGAAATGGAGCCATTTCATTCAGAATAGGTAGGGGTAGAGGAAAAAAACTTCTTGTGGGTGAGATTGAGGGGATCAAAATATTCTCATATAGCGAAGGGAGCGAAAATGGTGATCGAATAGATATCAGCGAGATCAAGACCGTGATTGAAGATGAGATAAAAACCTCTGCATTTTTATCGGATGAAAATACAAATTCTGGTTATGTTATAGCCAAAAAGAGACCGAACAGAGATGTATACGAGCGATGCGTAAAAGAAGTGGTTTCTTTAGATGATATCAAAGATTTGCTTGATAAACTGGAGGCAGAATATAAAGGATATAAAAATTGCAGGGGATTGATTGGAGCTACCGCTGCCATATCATGGGAGCCAGTGGACAGAACCTTTGAATTGATAACCTATAGGTATAAAGAAAGATGGGGAACAAAGAGGGAGATCGATGAATCATCTGTCATAGAGATGGACAAAACCGTAGATTCAACTTTTGACAATTACGATTATGAGAATAATAAGGTTATGATAGCACCGAACTCTCCCTGTCCCGTTTTGTTTGGAATAAGAGGAGAATATCCAGATGATCTTATCAGGGCAAAAGAGATGGTAAGATCTGAAGAATACATGGGTTGGTTGTTATTTGAAACGAATCAGGGAACGGATGATCACATCAGGAGAAGAAAGATAGCTGAAATAAAACCTTATGAATCTGTAGTCGTAGAAGGTGTGGTTGAAAGAGAGCCATACACCATCAAAGGGGGACATGTTATATTTAGATTAAAAGATGAAACATCTTCTATAGATTGCACCGCTTACGAGCCAACAAAGAATTTTAGAGATGTGATCAAAGAGTTGCGAGTGGGGGATGTTCTTGAGGTGTATGGTGGTGTGAGAGAAGAACCTTTCACAATAAACATCGAGAAAATAAGAATAAAAAGGCTCGTCGAGATCAAAGAGAAGATCGAGAACCCATTGTGTGATAACTGCAAAGTTCACATGAAATCGATGGGAAGAGGAAAAGGTTACAGATGCAGGAAATGCGGTGCTAGGAAGAGTGAAAGCGAAGCAAAATTTCAGACGATAGAGAGGAAACTAAAGGAAGGTTTCTATGAGGTGCCTCCCTGCGCAAGGCGCCATCTAAGCAAGCCCATCAAGAGAATTTTTATAAGATTTTGAGATAAGTTAATCTTTGGGCTGGAATATCTCTCTTTGTAAATTTATTGTACCAGAGTGATTTCATGTAAGCAATCAGATGAAGTATCTTCTAAGGAAATTTTATAAGGGTTCGATCTGATTATATTGATTAAATGGTTAGATATTGTGAAAATTGTGGTACCAAGGTGTATCTTGAAGGGAGATTTTGTCCCTATTGTAAATTTGAGTTCAAAGATTTTGACTACAAAGTAGAGAGACTCTCCCCCGCTGGCAAAAAAGCAGGTTTTATCTTAGCCATCATCTATTCAATTAGTCTTTTTGCTGGTTCCCTTCTACTGATCTACGGAGTATTTACACATAACGCTTTACTTTCATTATTTATTATGATCTTTCTAGTTGGCACATCTTTATTTACTTATCTCGTTGGTGGAACGATAGCAAATAAACTCCTTAGTAGAAGAGAATTTGTTGAGAAGCCTCGACTTCCCGACTTAAGTCCATCAGAAAGTATTTTGGATGAAACGGATTTTTTATCATTAGGTGCATATAATTATATATACAAGCTATTTTTCACTGACAACTACATCATTTTCTGCTACCTAGATTTCTGGCTTCGTCATTCGGTCTCGAGTTTCAGGAATATAGGATTGAAAAAGAGGTTAAAGAGAGAAAATGCGGAATTGAATCTACTCAAAAGCGATTTAAGGAAACTTATTCTCTATCATGGGAATAACTTTTATGTGGCCTATGACGATATAGAGGATGTTGTTTTTAGAAAGAACGGATTCAAGATTAAAACATTTTCTGAAAACGTGATAACAGGGAAAAGAGAGATCACTTTCTTTCCATTTTATACCAAAGATATCGGTCATGTATTATCCCTATTCAAAAGATACATCCCAGATAGAGTGAGAGAAGAGGAAGGTCGTTTTCTGAACCTCTGAGTAAAGATGTAGATTTGATATTTGTATGTCCTTAGAATGAAAAGATACCATAACTGTTTTAATGCTGTACCATATTTACTGGTTTGGGGCGGGTGTGGTGTAGTCTGGTATCACATAGCCCTGCCACGGCTATTACCCGGGTTCGAATCCCGGCACCCGCATAAGATATTCTACCTTTCAACTGGTGATAGAAAGCATGAAAGAAAAGTTTCTTGGTAGTTTAGTTGACAGATTTATCGGCACGGTGAATTTCCTTATGAACGAAAAGGTCATCAGCACCAAAGATTTAGAAGAGTACACAGAAAGTAATTTGCATAGTTGGCTCCAGTATGCCTTGATAAAAGCAGGAGAAAAAGAAGGGTTGTTTGCAGTTCCTGAAGTTAAACTGAGATTCAGTAAACCTTTGGATCCAAACTGGTATGGCTTAAACAGAAAACGAAAAAGACATCTTAGTCGGGTTGATGTCGGTTTTTATAGATTTCATGATGAAAGTAAACGCAGAGAGTTGGTTGGTATTGCAGAGATATTTACCTTGGATGAAGCTCATGGTTGCTTGCCGTCAAAAAAATTGATTGAAAATGGGCATTATTGGTTGACGCCAAGGGATTCTCTATCACACGCGGTTCAATACGCTATGGATCAACCCAAATTTATCATACTAGTGACTGTTCTATTAAAGATGTCACCACACATCCCTTGGAAAACAAAGATCGAAGAGATAGATTCAGAACTTATGAGACACAGGAACTACTATAAGGTGTTCAAACCCTGTTGGAAGAAGTTTAAAGAGTCATTGCATCTTGAAAGTGCCCTTCTTATAATCAATGAGGAAGGGATAGAGATAGTTTGAAACGAAGATTTTTGATTCATTATCTTTAGTGATTGGTAATTTTGTTTTCGGCAATTTCATTAAACTTAAAAACACATAAGCTATTCACTTTGTGGGATTGGGATGCACGTGGAGAGAATCGGTTCAGATCAGGTTATCTTTGGCAGGGTTAGAAATCGGGTAGACTTAATTGGAAAGGTCGTAAAAGTGAATGGAAAATTTGTTTGCTTGGATATACCAAATTTCAAGGGATATCTGGAATATCCATCGACTCTCGTAGAATTTATGGAAGATTTTGAGTTTTCTAATCAAAGAGAATCGCAACCTTAAAATTGTTGTAGTACTTCCACCGATTCAGTGAAAGATGGTAAGATCATTATAGACCTACACATTCATTCATGCTATTCTGAGGATGCAAAAGGTACACCAAAAGAGATTATAAAACGTCTTAAGAAATTGGGTCTAGATGGGGCATGCATAACTGACCACAACACATTGAGAGGCTCTCTCGAGGCTCTCAAAGAGAGAAGCGATGATTTTATCATCATTCCTGGAGTAGAGATATCTACACTGGAAGGACACATCCTAGCAATAGGAGTAAAAGAAGATATTCCAAGAGATAGGCATGTTGATGAGACTGTGGATCTAATATTGGATGCAGGGGGTATACCTGTTGTTCCGCACCTTTTCAGGATGATGTCTGGAATAAAAAGGAGAAATTTGGAATCAATAGTTGATAGGATAAATGCAATAGAGGTCTTCAATAGCTGTAGTCTATCAAAAACGAATACCAAAGTAGCTAAAGTAGCTAGAGAACTCAACTTGGGCGGAACCGGAGGGAGTGATGCTCATGACCCAGAGTTCGCTGGATATGGATACACTATAATAGACAGTACCGATTACAACGTTGACTCGATATTATCAGAGATAGAAAGAGGAAGAACTTGGGGAGATGGAAAGACTTTGCCTCTAGAGATCAGAAAGAAGAGAGTGTTATTATCTATAAAGCAGTTCTTCGAGAGAGGCTTTAGGAAAATTTAGAATCGTATTTTCCCTCATCTATCTCCTTCTGTACCTCTTTTGGTGATTTCCCTTCGACATTTACCCCTATAGAAACACAGCTACCTATAACTTCCTTGACCTTTCTCTTCAAGTCTTTTCCAAGCAGATCTCCATACTTCATCTTTGCTATCTTTATAACCTGATCCATGGATAGATTTCCAACTTTTTGCTCTCTTGGATTTCCAGATCCCTTCTCTATCCCTAACTCTTTTAGTATCAGCGCTGTGACTGGAGGTGTACCAACCTCTATCTCAAAACTTTTTGTTTTTGGATCGACTATTACTTTGACTGGCACCTTCATTCCGTCGAAGTGTTTGGTTTTCTCGTTTATCGCATTCACAACCTGCATCACGTTTACTCCAAGTGGACCTAAAGCTGGACCAAGGGGTGGACCTGCGCTTGCCTTCCCTCCTTCAACCAATACCTCTATAGTTTCTGCCATTTCATTCCTCCTCCTTCCTTCTGACTACCCTAACCTGATCTCCTTTAACCGTAATAGGTATAGGAACAACTGAATCGAGTAGTTCTACGGTTATCTCTTCTTTAGCGGTATCAATATGAGTAACCTTTGCCATTTCTCCCTTGAATGGTCCCGAGATCATCTCAACGATGTCTCCCTCTGTTATCTTCTCAACAGATGATGCGGGGGTCAGGAATTTTTCTATCTCTTCTATTGGGATATTGCCATCTAACATTCCCCTCACATATGATATGGTCCTGATCATCTTTTTAACCTCATCAGCTTTGTAGGCTTCTATGAAAACATAGCCTCTTAATTCAGGAGTTACAAGAACTGATAAGACATTTTTATCATGCGTTTTTCTTATTCTTCCCCTTATCAGCTCTGCAACATTCTGTTCTTTTCCTATCTGAGTCTTTATGGAGAATATCTTTGGTTTTTCAAACAGCTCTTCTTCACCCATTCGTATCACCTAAATACCAAATTGGGACAGAATCCATGGAGCAACTACTTGTTTCATTATGTAAATGATGAATCCGATTCCTCCTATGATAAACATGCCAATAAGTGTTATCTTAAGCGTTTTGTAGTACTCCTCCTCTGTCGGCTTCCTTGCCATCTTTAGTATTCTTCCATACTTTCCTTTACCTATATTGTGGATTCTGTCCTCTATCCTCTTCTGTACTTCCCATGCCCTGTCGATGATGCTCTTTTTTCCATTCATGGAATCAATACCAGGATGAAATACTCATATATAAAGTTTGGTTTGATAAAATAGGGGAGAGGAGATTATCTAACAATATCTATTCCCATCTCCTCCCTGACCAAATCTTTTCTCTCGGGTCCAAGGATCTGTTTTGATTTCACTCCAGTTACTACGACCATAGTCCTTATCCTTCCCTTGAGAGAAGGATCTACAGTTGTACCCCATATTATTCTCGCATTCGGGTCTATCCTTGAATATAGTTCTTCAACAACCCTCTCAGCCTCGCTTATTGTCATATCATCTCCACCCATCACGTTGATCAGTGCACCAGTTGCTCCAGAGATATCAACATCGAGCAAAGGAGAATTTAGAGCTTCTTCTACGGCCTCTACAGCCTTGTTATCTCCCTCAGCTTCTCCTAGACCTATCATCGCGACGCCGCCACGCTTCATTATTGTTTTGAGATCCGCAAAGTCTAGATTGACTAGACCTGGGACTGTGATCATCTCTGTTATACCTTTTATGCTTCTCATCAAGATTTCATCAGCCACCTTGAAGGCTGCATTTAATGGTAGATTTGGAACTATGGATAGTAACTTATCGTTTGGTATCACTATCACCGTATCACATGCATCTCTCAATCTCTTAAGACCAGCCTCTGCATTTTCCATTCTGATAGCTCCCTCTACACTAAAAGGTAGTGTAACAACTCCTATTGTCAATGCACCTATCTCTTTCGATAGTCTAGCTACTATCGGCGCCGCCCCCGTTCCTGTTCCTCCTCCCAGACCGCAGGTAACGAATACCATGTCTGATCCTTCCAGAACATTCCTTATCTCTGCTTCACTCTCAAGTGCTGCCTCCTCTCCCATTTGAGGTAGAGATCCTGCCCCAAGACCTCTCGTTACATGTCTCCCTATCAGTATCTTTGTCGGAGCTATAGATCTTAGCAGATGCTGGGCATCCGTATTTACAGCTATCAAATCTGCACCAACTATTCCCTCCTCTACACATCTATCAATGGTATTGGTCCCAGCCCCTCCACAACCTATGACCCTAATTGTTGTCTTTAGGCTTGATAACAGTGCTTCCAACTCTTTCTCATCTGTTCCTCTGAGATTTCCACTTGTTGCTGGCGGTTTGGTTTTGACACTCCTTTTATCTTCTCTACTCCTTGCTATAGCTTCTTCCACGATCTTTTTCATACTCACCCCTCTCCAAAAATGTAAAGCATTTCGGTTTATTAAAGGTTTCTTTTATAATATTGAGTTACACTATCTCAAGGGAAAAATCTTTGGATTTCACGCTGTGTGTGATATAACCTAAAGATATTCTATCCGCAAACTTCGCATAACCGAGGATGTTATTTTCCCTTATACCTCCAGATACCTCAACCAAGATATCCGGATTTTTCTCCTTGATTTTTTTGGCTATTCTCTCAGCTTCCTCTGGCGGTTGGTTATCTATAAGGATGGCATCAACTCCCTCTTCAACAGCAATTAGAGCTTGTTCTTCACTCTCAACCTCAACCTCTATGAACTTATCCTTCACTTTCTCTTTCACCCTTCTTATCGCCTCTCTCAGAGATCTGACAGCTTTTATGTGATTATCCTTGATTAAGACAGCATCAAACAAACCGAATCTATGAGGATCTCCTCCCCCTATAACTACAGCTTTTTTCTCATACTTCCTAAAGCCTGGCGTGGTCTTTCTTGTAGCTGAGATCTTTACATCGGGATTGATCTTCTTGCATATCTCTACAAGTTTTCTGGTCTCAGTAGCTATTCCACTCATCTTAGATATCATGTTCAAAGCAAGCCTCTCACCAGCAAGTATCGATCTCAATCTTCCTCTCACCTTAGCAACTATCTCTCCCTTTTTTACCTCCTCCCCATCTTTCCGGATAATCTCCAGATCTGCTCCCAGTCTCAGGAAAACCTCCTTCGCATCTTCTATCCCAGCAAGAATACAATCCTCATTTGCTATTATCACGCCTTCGCCTTCCTCATCCCCAAAAATAGAATTTGTGGTGATATCACCTTCCTCTCCAAGATCCTCTTTGAGATAGATGTCTATGTAATCCATGCTGTAGGTTTTATAGTGGATGAATGTATTAAGATTTTGGTGAGTTTATGATACTGGGCATTATCGGATGTGGTGCAATAGGGACAGACGTAGCCCTAGCTGCGGATGAGATGGAGGACATAGAGGAGATATATCTCTATGATAAGGTCAAAGATGCTGAAAATAAACTGATGAGAAAGCTCAAAAAGGGAAGGGTAGCGAAGGATATCGATGAACTTATAGAGAGATCAAATGCCGTCTTTGAGGCTGCATCTCAGGAAGCTGTTTTTGAATATGGAGAGAAGGTTTTGGAATCTGGTAAGGATCTGGTTATAATGAGTATGGGAGCCCTCTTCGATGATGACTTTAGAGAAAGGTTGATATCTTTAGCCAAGAAGAACAGATGCAAGATATATCTTCCTTCTGGAGCGATATGTGGTATAGATGGTATAGCAGCAGCAAGGATTGGTGGATTGGATGAAGTTACTCTGGTAACAACAAAACCTCCAGAATCTCTAGGGAGAAAAGATGAAAAAAGAATGGTTGTTTTTGATGGCACCGCAAGAGATGCTGTTAAGATGTTTCCTCAGAATATAAACGTCGCTGCCTGTGTATCTCTTGCTGGCATAGGTTTCGATAAAACCAAAGTAAAGATAGTATCCGATCCTGTAGCTGTCAGAATACATCACAAGGTTCTTGCACATGGAAGGTTTGGGAGACTTAGGGCAGAGGTGGAGAACATGCCCAATCCAAACAATCCGAAATCCAGCTATCTAGCATCTCTCTCAGCTATAGCCATACTCAGGAGAATCGTTGATCCTATTCAGATCGGATAAGATGAGGTTTGAAATTAAGGATAGGGATGGTCTTGCAAGGATAGGGGTATTGGAAACCAGACATGGAAAGGTGGAAACCCCTGCTCTACTTCCAGTAATAAATCCAAATAAGATGTTGATAGAACCAAAGGAAATGAAGAGGCTTTTCAATATAGACATCTTGATAACCAACTCCTATATCATTTACAAAAACAAGAGACTGAAAGAGATTGCACTTTCTGAAGGAGTGCACAAGCTCCTGAATTTTGATGGAGCTGTAATGACAGATTCTGGAACATTCCAATCCTATGTTTATGGAGATATAGATGTCGATCCTATAGAGATAGTTAAGTTCCAGAGAGATATAGGAAGTGATATAGGGACAATTCTCGACCTCTTTACAGAACCAAATGATAGCTATAGAGAGGTGAAGAGAAAGATTAGAGAGACTATAAAGAGAGCAAAGGCTAGCTCGAGGATAAAGGGAGAGATGCTTCTTGCGTGTCCTGTTCAGGGAGGAGTATATGGGGATTTGAGAGTTGCATGTGCAAAGAAGATGAGTGAGATAGAGTGCGAGGTTCATCCGATAGGAGGAGTAGTGCCTCTTATGGAAAATCAGAGATATGATGATTTGACCAGAGTTATCTTATCTTCTAAAAGGTACCTGCCCCCATCAAGGGTTATCCATTTATTTGGAGCGGGACATCCTTTGGTCTTTCCTCTAGCCATAGCTTTAGGTGTTGATCTGGTTGATTCTGCATCATATGCAAAGTATGCAAGGGATGAGAGGTTGATATTTCCGTGGGGAACGGAGAGACTCGAGGACCTTGAAGAGATTCCCTGCAGCTGTCCGATCTGCACAAAAACAGATGTCAAAGAATTGAAGGAGATGGATAAGATTGAAAGAGAAAGGAGGATAGCCTTGCATAATCTATATGTCTGCTTTTCCGAGATGAAAAGGATTAAATTAGCTATTAGAGAGGGTAGTTTGTGGGAGTTGGTTGAAGAAAAAGCCTCTCTTAATCCTATGCTATTTGATGCTCTCAGAGTTCTGGAAAAAGAAGAGGTAAAAGAGTGGCTGGAGAGGTTTGAGTCTGTATCAAAGAAATCTGCTCTGTTCTATGTCAACTCCCATACGCTTCACAGACCTATAATCTACAGATACCAAAAGAGGTTGTTTTCCAGATATCTAGAAAGGGAAAAAGAGATCATGCTTGTGGATGAGGTAGAGAAACCTTACAGCAGATACTATGGGAAAGAGTGGGAGAATACCAAGGTCGATATCATTGTGAAAACCCCATTTGGACCAGTTCCTCTGCCCCTAGATGAGATGTATCCAATAGCTCAGTCTGTGTTTCCCAGAAATATAGATGAGGAGAGCAGATTGTCATCAGAGAGATTGATCAGAGAGTTCATCGAGAGATTCAGATTGAAGGTGGTCAGCAGGAAAATAAGAGGTGAAAGAGACCTCGATCTTGATAGGGTGAGGTATGTTATAGATATGCAGTTTGGTAAAGGAGTATCTGACATTCTACTGGATGGCAAAGTGAAGATAGTAAAGTCGAAATCCACCGGAAAGATAAGGAATGTTTATCTCGATGGGAAGCACATATTATCGATGAGGGCGCAAGATGGGCTTTTTACTCTCAAGCTGGATGGTGCAAAGATACTTCACGCTTATTACGCCTTCCCAAGATTAAGAGTTGTTGTTAGAGAGGATGTCTCTCACTTTATAAGAGACGGTAGAAATGTTTTCTCTAAGTTTGTGGTTGATTGCGATCCCAATCTAAGACCCTTTGACGAGTGCTTGATAGTATCTAAAAGCGATTCTCTTCTTGGGGTTGGTAGGTGCTTGCTGAATAGGGAGGAGATGCTCTCATTTGATCATGGCATAGCGGTAAAGACCAGAGAGGGGGCAAAGGATGGAAGGAATAGCTAATCCTCCTTGGGTTTATGGTCCGAAAGAGGTTGGAGAATGGATAAACGCAACTTATGGAGACAGTAGGGAGAGAGAGTATACCAGCTCCCCAGATGCAGAAATTGAGAGAAAACGAGTTGATATCAAGCTATTCTGGAAAAAGAAGGAAATCCTTAATGGATGGCGGAAGATGTTTGGGTACTGCGAAGAGGATGCAAAAGGTATTGCCAACATCATTCTTACAGCCCTCTACAAGGCAGGTTTTAAGAGAATCGTAGATGTTGAATGTAGAAGAAGGCATTTCAAATGTGAGAAGCTGAAAGATTTGGAAAGCATCTTGTCTGGGCTTGAGGGTAACAAGTTGAGATTTGTAATTGCAAAGAGTGAGATAGAAAAGGCTAGTATTGTAATAAGAAGATTTTATCTTTGTAAAAGGGCATCGACTCTTATACGTATAGATAAGAGCGTGAAAGAGGATGTTGCCAGGTTTTTAAATATTGTGAAAGAGAAGGGTCTGACCGTTAGAGATGTTAGATACAAGAAATAACGCAAGTTGTCTTTCTAATGAAAGTTTTCGTTGTTTGTCGTAAACGATTTAGACAAATAAATAAATCATGAGGTAAATTTCTATTACATGAGTCAGAAGAGCTCTCGTATTCCAGGCTTCTACAAGCTCACGGTAGAGGAGAGATTGGAAAAGGTCTCCCAATTTGCAGAATTGAGTGAGGAGGAAAAACTCTGCTTCTTGAGGGATGGAAATCTCTCTTTAGCAATAGATAAAGATACAGCTGATAGAATGATAGAGAATGTGATAGGAATATACGAGCTCCCTCTAGGTATAGCAACAAACTTCCTCATCAATGGGAAAGATTATCTTATTCCCATGGCAATAGAAGAGACAAGCGTTGTTGCAGCAGCAAGCAATGCTGCAAAGATAGCTAGAGTTAGGGGAGGGTTTGAGGCAGAGGCAAGTGACCAGATTATGATCGGTCAGATACAGCTATTACACATTCAAGATTTGGACAAGGCGATAAAAGAGATTTTAAAGTCAAGGGAAGAGATCCTAAATCTTGCTAACCAGCAGGATAAGGTTCTGGTTAGTTTGGGAGGGGGAGCAAAGGACATTGAAATCAGAAAGGTAGATGACATGTTGGTGGTTCATTTGCTAGTTGATGTTAAAGATGCCATGGGCGCAAATGCTGTGAATACCATGGCAGAAGCTGTAGCACCTCTACTGGAAGAGATAACTGGAGGAAAGGCAAGATTGAGGATAATATCAAACCTGGCCGATCGCAGGATAGCAAGAGCAAGAGCTGTATTCGATAAAAAAGCAATGGGCGGAGAAGATGTTGTTGATGCATTCCTAGAAGGATACAGATTTGCTCTCCTCGATCCTTATAGAGCTGCAACCCATAACAAGGGAATAATGAATGGGATAGATGCGGTAGTTATTGCTACAGGAAACGATTGGAGAGCCATAGAGGCTGGAGCTCATGCGTATGCTGCCAGAGAAGGTACCTACAAACCTTTAACTAGATACTGGAAAGACAATGATGGAAATCTAGTTGGTGAGATAGAGCTACCTATAGCTGTTGGAGTAGTTGGAGGAGCTGTTTCGATTCATAGGAAGGCGCAGATCTGTAGAAAGATTCTCGGAGTGAAAAGTGCAAAGGAGCTGGCTATGGTTCTAGCAAGCGTAGGTCTTGCTCAGAATTTCGCGGCATTGCTTGCTCTCTCTACGGTGGGGATTCAAAAGGGACACATGGAACTCCATGCTCAGAATATTGCAGTAATGGCTGGAGCTAAAGGGGATCAGATAGATGAGATCGCTCAAAGGATGATAAAAGAAGGTAAAATAAGGCTGGATAGAGCCAAGGAGTTATTGAAAGAGTTATACGGCTGAATGCACTATATGATGTTATCAGCTATGTTATCTGGCTCTCTTTCACAGTAACAGCACTTTATCCTTATTGGATCCTTAGAGATTACCCTGAATCTACTTTCTATCGGTTCTCTCGTGTTTGATATACAGTTTGGATTTGGACATCTAACTATGCCTACGATCTCCTCTGGTAGATCTACTTTGTACTTCTTCACGACCTCATAATCCCTTATTATGTTGATCGTTGCCTTCGGGGCTATCAATGCTATTTTGTTAACCTCTTCTGGCTTTAATTCTCGGTTTTCGACTTTAACTATATCCTTCTTTCCTATTTTGCTTCTGACGTTCATCACCACACTCACTATAGAATTTAGTGTTTTCTCAGGTATACCAAGAATGTGCAAAACCTTCACAGCCTGCCCAGCTGTTATGTGGTCTATCACTGTTCCGTCCTTGATGAGAGGTATCTTGAGCTCCTTTTTCTTCATTTTATATCCACCCCCAATAGTGAGGAGAGTAGAGCCATTCTGACTGGCACGCCGTAGAAGGCTTGCTTGAAATACAGTGCATGTTTGGTTCCATCTACTTCTGGATCTATCTCATTCACCCGAGGTAGAGGATGCATAACTATAGCATCTTCCTTTGCGTGCTTAAGTAGAGACATATCTATCTTGTAACTTCCAACAACTCTGTTGTATTCTGTTGGATCTGGAAATCTTTCCTTCTGTATCCTTGTAACGTATATCACATCAACATCCTTAATGGCTTTTTCCAGATTTGTGAGAGATTTTGGTTCCGCTCCAAGATCTTGGCAATCTCTTACTATCTCCTTTGGCATCTTTAGAGTCTCAGGAGAAACGAAGATGAGTTCGGCACCGAATAGAGCTAGTGCATGGGCTAAGGAGTGCACGGTTCTACCATACTTCAGATCTCCAACCAGAGCTATTTTAAGTCCTTCTATCCTTCCTTTCTCTTTCAGTATTGTGAAAAGATCGAGCAAGCATTGCGTCGGATGCCTCCCTGCGCCGTCTCCCGCGTTTATCACGGGAGCCTCTGCAAACTCCGCTGCCAGCCTTGCTGCGCCTTCTAAAGAGTGTCTTATGACTATAATATCGCTATACGAATCTACCATCCTCACCGTATCAGCTAGCGTTTCCCCTTTCTTTATGGATGTCATTGATGGCTCTGAAAAGCCTATGACGTCACCTCCTAGTCTGTACATTGCTGTCTCAAAACTTAGTTTTGTTCTCGTACTGGGCTCGAAGAACAGGGTTGCAAGGATTTTTCCCTTGAGGATATTGGTCTTTTTCTCTCCTTTGGCATAAGGTATCATTTCATCGGCCTTTTTGAGAATATAGAATATCTCCTCCTTACTCAAATCCCTTATAGAAACCAGGTCTTTCCCCTTCAGGTTCATTAGGAATACATAAATGGTTTGTGGATTTAATAAGGTTTTGTATTTTTAGCTAAATATATTTCAACTTAAATATAAAATTATTGCAAAACCTATTAATATGGAGTAGAGGATAAAGAGGAATGTATGCAGGGTAGAGAAGATCTAGATAAGCTTTATGAGGTTCTGGATAAAGATGGAATAGATGTCAACGTTGAAGATAAATACATAGAAAGTGTAAAGAGAAGATTGCTGAGAGAGAATGTTCCCTCATACCATGCAAAGATGTCTCTCCACTCCTTTACAAGAACTCTACCCAAACCAAGAGTTAGAATCTTTGAGAGGAAGGAAGAGAAGAAAGAGGATGCTCATCAAATCAGAGCTGAAACGGAAGTTGATAAGGAGGAAGAGTTTTTTGAAGTTGAAAAGTTGAGTGAGGAGGAATTAAAGAGGGTTTTGGAAAAGGAACAGAAAGCAAAGCCCATCAAAGAGAGAAGTTTACCGAAAGAGAAGTTTGTTGAAATAGTATCGAAGGTGAGGGGGTTAAGCAAGAAAGATGCAGAGGCTCTTTACGAAAAAGGATATAACTCTTTAGGCAAAATATTGGAGAGTGAACCAAAAGAGATCTCTAAGAAAGTAAAGGGGTTGAGTGAAAGAACGGTCAAGAAATTGAAGAAGGAAGTAGCCGAACTCCTTCCCAAGATAGAAGAGGAATTTGATCAGTTTTACCTGCTCGGAGAAAGTAAGAAGGAGAAGGAAAAGATAGAAAAAGAGATCTCAAAAGGAAAGAGTGAGTTTGAGGAGGAGTTGCCAGAATGGATAACGATAGAAAAAGCTCCTTTTGATGAAGAACCTATCGAATGGAAAAAGATGGAAAGCGGTAAACCTTACAAGTATGAAGGCTATACCCTCTACAGAGTGGAAAAGAAGGGAAAGGTAAGGTACGTTTTTAGTAAAAAGCCAGTTAGCGGAGGAGAACCCTCTCCCATACCAAAGGGATATATTGTCAGGATAGATAAGAGGGGCAGACCTTCTTTGGAAAAGGTTAAATAATCCTTTTTCCTGTAAATCCCTGCCATGGTCTGGAATGGTCCTGTTAAAAAGATAGATGATTACAGGTTTGAGATA
>CAZGUO010000004.1:0-20609 GCA_964529185.1 uncultured Thermoplasmatales archaeon | reverse complement strand
AGGTAGGTAGCATGATACTGGGTAGCTACAGGATAGAAATACCTTTTGAGGAGTTGAAGAGATACAAGAGGTTATTGCTACAACTTCCTGCAGGTTTGAAGGTGTATGCCAGAGAGATAGCCGATGCTATAGAAGAAAGAACAGATTCTGAGGTTTTTATAGATGCAGATCCTTGTTTTGGGGCTTGCGATTTGGCTATAGATCTTGCAAGATCTATAGGTGCAGATGCTTTAGTTCATTTTGGTCATCTACCTATTCCAAATATAAAACTAGATTTTCCTGTAATCTTTGTCAATGCTGTAATGGATTTGGATGTGCAGAAGGTTTCAGAAATGATTCGTGAGAACGTTAGAGAAAGGAGTATAAATCTGGTTACGACAGCCCAACACATAGATTTTATCTACGACATCAAAAGAAATTTGGAGAAGTATGGATTTTATGTGCATATTGGAAGAGGAGATGAAAGGATATCGAGACCTGGCCTGGTTTTGGGTTGCAACTTCTCTTCAGCTCAAGATGGTGATGCAGATTCGATAATCTTTGTTGGAACGGGAGATTTTCATCCCATAGGTCTATCTCTCTCGACATCAAAGAGAGTATATGCCTTGGATCCTATCCTCATGAAACTCAAGACGCCGGAGGAGATCGCACAAAAAGGAGAAGAATTGCTCAAAAAGAGATACTCTCTGCTATCTGCATCTGTAGACGCTGAGAGAATTGGTATAATCGTAAGTTCAAAAATTGGACAAAAGAGAATGAACATTGCTATTCGATTGAAAGAAAAGGCAAAAAATGCTGGAAAGCAAGCTCATATTTTAGTTATGGACAGGGTTGAACCTCACCTGTTAAAAGACTTTGGAAAGTTTGATTGTTTCGTATCGACCGCCTGCCCTAGAATAGCTATCGATGATTCGAAAAGCTTTGATGTACCTGTACTCACTCCCGTTGAATTTGAGATGATGGTTGGGGAGAGAGATAGCTCTACATATTTGTTGGATACAATTTCATCACCATAGAATGAAATAGCGTAACTTCGATTTTAGTTCACTTTTACTTCGATAACCTTTTTCTGAATATTTCTGCCCTTATTCTCTTCAATTCATTTACTATTATTAGCACACCTGGTAATAAAATCAACAATATATACCCTGGTATAGTTCTTGCAAATGCCGGAAGATATCCTAGGTATGGTATCACAAAAAGAACTTTTCCCACTACCTCGTTACTTTCAACTAGCCTACTATCTTCATTTTCATTTGCATCCCCTTTAGTTTTGAAAAATATACCAAATTCTGTATGTAACACTTTGGATATCCTGTGAGTGATGTAGTTATCCTCCCCTTTGTATCTAAATGTTATTATATCTCCCTCTTTTAATTCTTTCACATCAACTCTACTACTAACAACTATGTCTCCAATGTGGATGGAAGGTTCCATTGATCCACTTAAAACTATAAGGAGATGTACATCTCCCCGCATTACAGGAATGACAACAAAATAGAGAAGAGATATCGAAAACACAATTAAAATGATGAAAGCCATGTTCTTTCTCCGATTGACAGTAGTGCTCCTTTGACTGGATATTTCTAACTTTTTCCTCCTCATCACATACTCCTCCTTGTCATTACAAAGAAAGAAAAGATGGGAAAATTATTGAAAGCTCCAATTTTGATTTCTAGAATCTACTGTCCCTCAGTCTGTGCAAGTTCAAATGTTATGTCCAGAACGAAACTGTCGGTTTGGGCAATATCATCGTTGGGCGTTGACCACCAATCGAATATTGCAGATATCCAAATACTTTCACTTGCTTTTATAGGTTCATTCAAATCGATACTGCTAGGCAGATCTCCAACTTTGCCATTATAAAATACCTTGTCTTCATGATCTATCCAACCATCTCTATCGTAATCGACAAATAGCCTAACGTTGACCAAATCTTGTAGTTCTCCATTCCCCTCTCCAGGATTTCCACCTGTAGTATCTCCAGCATCTTCCTCAGGATCAAGACAACCGTTTTCGTAACTTGTTACCGTGATGTCTTCTAGGTCTAGATATCCATCTATTGTTCCAACATTTGAAAGATTCCAGTGCCCTCTCGGCTGATTCCCGGGCCTCATATTAGAAACGGTGAATCTCACTACATTCTCGTTTTTGCCATCGACATTCAGATCCAGAACCCCTGCAGAGAATGTATTCCCTTTACTCGTCTCAACATCACTGAAGTAAGAAAAAGTTCCTGCTCCCATCATCGCCAATACTATTCCTATTATCAATACACTCATCAATATATTCCTCATCTTTTACCTCCTTTTATCCATCATTTAAGATTTTTTCAAATATGGCCTAATATCGCTAGCTTTCCATCATATGCAACTTTTTTCTTCTAACTCACCTCCCCAATATTTATAAAAACCCAATGTTGAGTACCTTTATAAATGGAGCAGAAACAATCCTCTACCTTAGGTAAGAAAATATTTTATCGATATTTTGGAGGAGTTCCAATCCTCTCTCACTCGTCTTATAGATTTTTCCCCCATTCTCAAGACATATCTCGTCTAAAAAGTTTCTTTCTTTGAGAAATGTTAAGTAATTCTTCAGCTGAGAATAACTGAGATTAACCTGATAGAGTATTTTGGTCTTCTTTGCTCCTTCTTTGGATAATCTTAATATATCTGCAAGGATCTCCAGTTCACTTCTTCTATTGTTTATCAGATTTTCCCCCAAATCTAAATAATTTAAATGATTTTAATTTTTTCCAATTTTTGAAAATAGGCGCGGGGAGTGGGATTTGAACCCACGAGGGCATACGCCCACAGGGTTAGCAACCCTGCGCCGTGCCTGGCTGGGCCATCCCCGCTCGATTTTGAAAGAGAAAAGATGTTTAAAATACTATCGTGGAAAGGGTTAAAAGCAAAATCGTGCTTGAGATAGATGAATGCTGGATTGGACAGAGAAGTACAGACCAAAAACCTTAGATGAAGTCATAGGAAATGATCAGGCAAAGAACAGACTTCGAGAGTGGGCAGAGAGATGGAATAGAGGGATTCCTTCCAAGAGAGCGGTTATACTTTGTGGTAAACCAGGTGTAGGAAAAACGAGCACGGCATTGGCTCTGGCTAATGATTTTGGATGGGTAGTTATAGAGATGAATGCATCCGATGTCAGAAATGCTGAAAGCATAAAGAGGATAGCTACTCATGGAGCCATACATGAGACATTTTCAGATTCTGGAGATTTTCTAAGTTCAAGAAAAGGAGGAAAAAAGCTTATAATATTGGATGAGGCGGATAACCTTTATGAAAGGAGATCAAGTGATGATACCTCTAGCAACCTCCTTGATAAAGGAGGAAAAAGGGCTATAATAGAGACCATAAGAGAAACTAAACAACCCATAATATTGATAGTTAACGATCTCTATGAATTGCTGAGAGGCGGAGGCGAACCACTACGAGATCTATGTGAGATAATCAAATTTGATGAGAGAAGGGTTAGGATAAGTGAGATAGTCAATTATCTCAGAAGGATAGCGAGATCAGAGGGGTTGAATGTCGAAAGTGAGGTTTTAGTTTATATAGCAGAGAGATGCAAAGGCGATATAAGATCAGCGGTGAGAGATCTCCAGATGATCTCCATAGGTTCAAAAAGCATCAGCAAAGAGATGCTGGAAGTTTTAGGATATAGGGACAGGGAACAGAATATCTTTGATGTACTGAGAGAGATCTTCAAAACCAGAAATATATCCAGCATATCAAGATCCATCCAAAATCTGGATGAGGATCCAGAGGATCTGATCTTATGGATCGCTGAGAACGTTCCCAACGAATATCTAGATACAAACGACTTGGCAAATGCCTATAGAAATATATCAACGGCTGACGTATTCCTGGGCAGAGCAAGGAGAGCAAGATCATTTGCACTATGGAAATATGCTCAAGACCTGATGGCGGGTGGCGTTGCGGTTGCGAAGAGAAGATTTTATCCATCACAAGCAAGGTACAATTTTCCTTCATGGCTCATAGAGATGAAGTACAGCAAGGAGAAGAGAGATATTAGGAACAGTATACTCGAGAAGATATCGAGATTTCTCCACTGCTCCAGAAGAAAAGCCAACGAGTTCTTTGATGTTATTTGCGTGATGATGAGAAAAGATGAAGATTTTGCTAGAAATCTAAAGGATATTCTAGACTTTGATAAGGAAGAGATGATCTATATGCTGGGAGATGAGGTTCTCGTGGATAAGATCTACAAGATCGATGAAAGGAAGGAAAAGGAAATGCGCAAAAGAAGGATCGAGCAGAAAAGTTTGTTTTAGCTTTTATCTATTTCATCGAGCTTCCTTACAACATTAACGGTCTCTCTTTTGAAATCTTCTTTCAATCTGTTGTACACCTCTTCACTCAGTTCTTTTGATCTGTATTTTTTCTCTATTTCCTTCAACACATTCATAAGGAGTTCCTTCTTTGCTTTCAGCAGCTCGGGCGATTCAGAACCTTTCGTTTCTATCCTCTTTTTACTCCTGACAGAGTATGCTAGAACTATCACCAAAATTAGTAGGAGAAACAGTGTACTGTACATGTAGTAGTTTACTCTCTCTATGACTCTCTCCTTTATGGAGAAGGATATGTGACTTCCCTCGGAAAGATTTGTACCTTGATAGACTATCTCTCCATTAAGTTTTATCGTGAATTCTTTGCACCGATACAGTATCTGTTTCATAAATTTCTCGGTTGATTCTGGTAGGTAATAGTAGATGCTAATATCCGGGTTTTTCAAGCCCGTAAGGTTGATACTATACAGATTTCCGGATGTAGAGAAGTTTACTTTACTTCCATTTACTTCTATACTTACGCTATTAGCTTCTCCCTGTATCCACACAACAATACTTGTATCGTTATTCCGCTCTACAACCACATGCTCAATCACTTTGTAACCCTCGTTTACCTTTTCCAGAGATACATCATAACTTTTGATCTCCATAGCTTTAACTTGGAAGGTCATCATCGCGAACATCAGCATTACCGTAGCTACCACTACAAATCTCATGTCTCTCCAAAGCCATTATCAGAAGTTCATTTTATCTACTTTTCTGTAAAGAGTTAAAAACCCATAAAATCTTCTTGTCACAGTATGCCTGTAAAGACTATAAGGTTGAAGTCGATAGAAGCGAAGAGATATATAGAACCAAATCAGGCACCCAGACCACTACGAATAGATCACAATGTCACAGTGATGAATATAACCCTGAGTGGTGAGAACAATTCAAACGTAGAATTCCAATATGTAGCCAACTATGGAACCGTTGGCATAATAAGGATGGAAGGAGATCTGATATTCGAAGATAACAACGTGAAAGATATGGTAGAGATGTGGAAAAGCTCCAGAAAGATGCCCGATAACATAGCTACAGCTGTTCACAATGCCATAATACACGCCTGCCTGACGGAAGCGGTCTTCATAGCAAGAGACCTCAATCTACCTCCACCAATACCGCTTCCACAGATAAAGATAGGAAAAACACCAAAGAGAGAAGGTCCAGAGATAGCGTAGGGATAGTATGAAAGTGGTCGTAGCGTTTGGTGGTTCATTGATGCGTTTCAGTAGAGAGTATTTTCAAAAACTCAGGGAAACATTAAAAGATTTGTCTAAAGAACATAAATTCTACATAGTCGTCGGCGGAGGGTGCATCGCCAGAGAGTTTATAAAGTTTGGTAGAGAGATGGGTTTGAGTGAAGAGAAGCTTGATATGATAGGGATAGATGTAACCAGATTGAATGCGAGATTTGTTTCGTATATCTTGGGAGCTAACGAGGACATACCAAAAACAACGGATGAAGCAAAGGGGATGAAGGGAGAAATAGTGGTTATGGGTGGAACTACCCCAGGTCACAGTACAGATGCTGTCGCTGCAGAGCTTGCCGAAAAGGTAGATGCTGATATGTTGGTTATAGCTACAGATGTAGATGGTATATACGACAAGGATCCAAAAAGATATCCTGATGCTAAGCTTTTTAGAGAGATAAGCGTAGAGAGATTGATAGAGATGTGCGGAACGGAGTGGAAGAAGGCTGGAGAGAATGTTGTTATAGATGGGCCTGCTCTCGAAATCATTAGGAGATCCAAATATGATACCGTAGTGATAAACGGGAGAAACCTAGATAACTTTAAGAGAGTGTTATCAGAAGGAGATCTTTTTGGAACAAAAATAATTAGAGAGGGTTAGCGGATAAAGTCTATGTTGAGTTTCTTGTTAGATATTACTCTAGGCTGTGTATCGGTAGATGGACCAAGGATATTTGGAGATTGTACTCCAGTCATTATCGCCATTACCCTACATTTGTTCTCAAACTCTGGTAAGACTCTAGCTCCCAGTATGACATTTGCATGAGGATCCAGATCTGCTGTAAGCTTCTCTGCTACCTCCTGCACATATTTTAATGTCATGTTTGGTCCACCTGTTATGTGAATTAAAGCACCATTCGCTCCGGTGTAATCTACATTGAGTAGAGGATGATTCAGGGCTTCTTTTACAACGGCATCCACACCAGCATCCATATCAGATTCTCCCCAGAGCATAACAGATAAACCACCGGATTCCATGATGGTTCTCATATCTGCATAATCTAGATTTATCAGCGAAGGTAGGGTTATGGTCTCTGTTATACCTTTGACTGTTTCTGCTATGAGCTGATCCATAACAGAGAAAGCCTGATCTATAGGCAGGTTGGGAACGAATTCGAGTAATCTATTATTGTCCAAAACAACAACGCTATCAGCTTTTTTTCTCAGCTTATCCAATCCTTCATCAGCCTTAATCAATCTAGCCCTCTCCACATTAAATGGTGTAGAGACCATGCCAACGACGATGGCATTTTGTTTCTTTGCTATCTCGGCAACAACTGGAGAGGCTCCCGTTCCTGTACCTCCACCCATTCCAGCAGTTATAAATACGAGATCTGCGCCCTGTAAGAGCTCTTCTATTTCTCTAGACGATTCCCTAGCACATCTTTCACCAACTTCAGGATATCCTCCGGCTCCCAATCCCCTAGTGATGCTCTTTCCTATAAGCAACTTCTCATCCGCATCCACCAAATCCAGATCCTGCTTATCCGTATTTATTGCTATGGTCTTTGCACCTTTCACGCCGAGTCTATGCAATCTGGTTATCGTATTTCCTCCAGCTCCTCCACAACCTACAATAACTATCTGTGGTTCGCCGAATAGATCGTTCTTATCTTTGAGTTTTGTTTTCTCCTGCTTCATATGGGCTATAGCATTTTCAATTAGAGATTGGCTCATACCTTCTCCAACCATACTTTTTTACCCCTCCTGGTAGTTGGTGAAGGGTGCTTGGGAAAGCACCCTTCGGCATCCCATCCCTCCTAGTTGGTAATTCTACTTCTTTATGTATTCCTCTACCTCGGAGACCGCCGCTTTTATTTCCTGCACCTTCTTTATCTTTTCAACCATCTGTTTGATCTCTTCCGAATGCTTATCTATGAAATCTACTAATGCGTGCCTAACAACTTCAGATCTCGTTGTATATGCTCCTATTCCCGTTAGGGCATCTATCGCATTGACGAGGTGCAGGGGAAGGCGGACGGTTATACGGACGGTCTCCATATTCTCTCCTCACCTGTCCTCCAAACAGATGACGTTTGTCCTTCATTTGTTATCCTTTTTTAGGACAAACGTCATCTTTTGTCAGACAAATGTAGACTTGAATATGTAAGTAGGTTTAAATACCTTTCGATTTTATTTTCTGGTGGTATCATCTCAAAATTTTTCGTGAATGAGGCGAAAGCTAATCCACTGCATCCTCTAGCTTCTAGCTTGTAGCAGATAACTGATCTAGAATCTAGAGTTATCAATAAATTACAAAAAGCTAAAGCTGTTTCAGTTGTGGGAGGCAATTAAATGAAAAAAGATCTATTCAAAAGGGTCGAGAAATTCAAGAAAGCAAACAATGTCATAATTCTAGCACATAACTACCAGCCTCCAGAAATCCAGGATATCGCGGATTTCGTTGGAGATTCGCTAGATTTAGCCAGAAAAGCTACAGAAACGGATGCAGATTACATAATATTCTGCGGGGTCAACTTTATGGCTGAAACAGCCAAGATACTGAATCCGGACAAGGTGGTTATCCATCCCGACCTAAATTCTAGATGTCCAATGGCTGATATGGTTAACGTTGAGAGCCTAGGCTGGCTACAATCTAGATATCCAGATGCTGCTACAGTTTCTTATGTTAACACGACAGCTGATGTTAAAGCTGTATCTGATGTATGTTGTACCTCTTCAAACGCTGTAAAAGTGATAAAAAGCTTAAAGGAGGATAAGGTGATTTTTGTTCCAGATAGAAATCTCGGATTGTATGTGAAGAGGTTTGTTAAGGATAAAGAGATAATCTTGTGGCCTGGGATGTGCCCAACTCACCACAGTCTGATAAACAAAGAGGACATCCTGAAGCTGAAAGAGGAACATCCGGGCGCAGAGGTAATGGTGCATCCAGAATGCAAGCCCGAAGTTATAGATATAGCGGATTTCGTTTTTTCAACAAATGGAATGGTTAAACATGTTAGAAAATCAAACAGCAAGGAATTTATAGTTGGTACAGAGAGGGAACTGTGCTATAGATTGAAGAAGGAGAATCCAGACAAAGAATTTTATCCTGTTTCTCGTGCAATCTGCTCAAATATGAAAAAGATAACTTTAGAGAAGGTGTTGCATAGTCTAGAAAATCTTGAGCCTGAATTGAAATTACCTGATGATATTATTGAAAGAGCTAAAAAACCTCTCTCTAGAATGATGGAGATAGGAAGGGGAGATTGAATGGAAAAAAGAATTTATCTGGATCATGCCGCAACAACACCTCTGGATGAAGAGGTACTACAAGCTATGCTACCCTACTTTTCGCAGAAATTCGGAAATCCCTCTTCTCTCCACTCATTTGGAAGCGAGGCTCATGATGCAATAGAGAATTCCAGAAAAAAGGTTGCAGACCTTATAGGAGCAAAGGAAGGAGAGATAATATTCACCAGCGGTGGTACAGAATCAGATAACCTGGCGATAAGAGGTATAGCATACATGAATAAGGATAAGATCAAAGAAAAAGGACCTCATATAATAACATCATCTATAGAGCATCCAGCCGTTCTAGAAACCTGTAGGGATCTGGAAAGGGAAGGTTTTGAAGTTAAATATCTTAAGGTTGATAGGTATGGATTTGTGGATCTCGAAGAGCTTAAAGAATCTATCTCTAAAGGAACTTTTCTCATAACGGTGATGTTTGCAAATAACGAAATCGGAACAATACAAGATATTAGAGAGATAGGCAAAATTGCTAGAGATTTTGGAGTGATATTCCACACCGATGCGGTTCAGGCTGTAGGGAAATTGGATATTGATGTCGGGAAATTATGCATAGATATGCTTTCCATCTCTGCTCATAAGATATACGGACCAAAAGGCGTTGGGGCTTTGTTTGTGAGAGAGGGTATAAGATTGAAATCTATCCAAACCGGCGGAGGACACGAGAGGGGATTGAGATCTGGAACAGAGAATGTTCCGGGAATCGTTGGTCTGGGAGAGGCTTGTAGACTTGCAAAAGAGAGGATGGACAAAGATGTTCCCCACATGATCAAACTGAGAGATAAATTGATAAGAGGGGTGATCGAAAATATAGAGGAATCTTATCTGAATGGCCATCATGAAAAGAGGTTGCCAAACAATGCCCATTTCAGATTCACAGCTGTCGAAGGAGAGGCTTTGGTTTTATCCCTCGATCAGAAAGGTATAGCAGCATCTACGGGATCTGCCTGCTCCTCCAAGAAACTGCAACCCTCTCATGTTCTCTTGGCAATAGGACTATCTCCAGTTGAAGCGCATGGCTCTCTAAGATTAACGCTTGGAAGGAAAAATACAGAAGAGGAAATAGATTATGTTTTGGATGTTTTGCCAGATGTTGTTAGAAGATTAAGGGAGATATCCCCACTCTGGAGGAAGAAATTATGAGTATGTACAGCAAGAAGGTGATGGAACATTTCTTGAATCCAAGGAACATGGGAAAAATAGATGATCCAGATGGTGTTGGCGTAGCTGGGAATCCTGTTTGTGGAGACACAATGACTATTTACATAAAGGTGAAGAACAATAGGATAGTTGATATAAAGTTTCAAACATTTGGATGCGCGGCAGCCATCGCCACGAGCAGTATGATAACAGAGCTTGCAAAGGGCAAAACGATAGAAGAGGCTGAAAAGATAACTAGAGATGATGTTGCCGATGCATTGGAAGGATTGCCACCGATAAAGATGCACTGTTCAAATCTCGCTGCTGACGCATTAAAGGCTGCAATCGAAGACTACAAGAAGAGGAGGAAGAAAAAATGAGGAGCTATATCGAAATAGACGGATGGCGTGCAAATATCAGATTCTCCTCTGCCCACATCATACCAGAATATGACAAATGCGGTAGACTACACGGTCATACCTATGCCATTCATGCAAAAATATATGGTGAAGTAGAAGAGAATGGGATAATAGTGGACTTTAGATTTGTGAAAGATGTGCTAAAAAGGATAGCCGATGAGCTCGATCACAAGGTCCTGATACCAGCTAAAAGTCATATGGTGAGGATCGATGGGAGAAATGTAAAGTTGTCGAATGGGAAAAAGGATTATGTTTTTCCAATAGAAGATTGTGCAATTCTGCCTCTGAAATCTTCATCTGCCGAAAATTTGGCAAACTACGTGATGGATAAGCTGATTGAGAATTTAAAAGATTGCGAGAATATTGTCGAGATTGAAGTGGGGGTAGATGAAGGATTTGGACAGGGTGCGAGAGTAAGGAAGAGGCTAAAATGAAGGCGGTAGTTCTTCTTTCGGGAGGATTGGATTCATGTGTTTCTGCCACTCTCGCTAGAGACAGATGTGAGGATCTATTTGCTTTGAGTTTCATATATGGGCAAAAACATGAGAGAGAGATCAACAGTGCAAAGAGGATTGGTAAATATCTGGGAGTTAAGGAACACAAGTTCGTTACCGTGCAGTCCGATCTCTTTAGAACAAGTTCTCTGGTTGATAAAAATCTGGAGATAGAGGAAAGAGATGTTGATGAGATAGGTAGGAATATACCATCTACCTATGTTCCAGCAAGAAACACCATATTTCTATCATACGCCTTAGCGTTTGCGGAATCAAGAGATGCCGATTTTATATACATAGGTGTAAATGCTCTAGATTACTCGGGATACCCAGATTGCAGACCAGAATACATAGAGGCTTTTCAGAGGGTTGCAGACCTAGGTACAAGAAGAGGGGTAGAGGGTAAAGGAATAAAAATAGAGGCGCCCTTGATATACATGGGAAAAAAGGAGATCATAGAGCTTGGAATAAAAATAAGGGCACCTCTACATCTGACATGGTCCTGTTATAGAGGAGGGGAAAAAGCCTGCGGAAGATGCGATTCATGTCTTCTCAGATTAAAGGGTTTTCTGGAAGCGGGATATAGAGATCCTCTCGACTACGAAACTTATCCAGAATGGTACAAACCAAAAGAGCTTAAGGCTATTGATTTTTGATTTTCAGATAGTAGAATGTCAAAGCAATAGGACCGGTGAAGCATGTCAGGATTGCCCATGATTTGGTTTTATCTACTTTCCATCTTCTGCCGTCCTCCAAGATGAGAGAGGCAATGTAAAGATTAACTAAAATAATGGTTACAGGTATAATTATCATGAAACTGAAGAAGTAAAATAGAATCAGGGAAGGGACAAAGCATATCCAGTATGCGATTGCTATCCTTTTCAATATCCTCTTCCTTTTCTCTGCACTCTTTTCCAGTCTCTCGATCCACCTTTCCGGCGGGGCGATACCTCTCTTTTCTCTTAGGTAGTCTCTTACATCTAACGACAAAGGAATAATCACTAAGATAAGTATAGATATAGACAGGCATATCCAACTATCCTGAGGGACCTCAAGAGGATGATTAACCGGATCGCGCATGTGCTCAAAGAGTAGCTTCAAGGAACCAAACCATGGAAGCTCTCCTTCTGCTCTACCTACAATCCATTCCAGTTTAACAGGCTCTGGACATATCTCATTCCCCAGTAAAGGGTGTTGATCACAGAGGGAGTTATGATCACCTTTTGTTATGAATCCGGAATGATTGAACTTTACATTGTAAAGATTAAGCTCTGGTATGGTTACAGATGTCGCGTTATAAATACCGTATTCTTCAACGGTGTATGTCTTGCTTTTCTCATCGTATTCAACCCAACATATCGCTCTATGGATTATAGGTACTTCATCCTCTTTACCAAGGGGTCTGTAGATAATCACATCACCATATCCACCATATTTTTTGCATTTAGCAGAATGCATTGCGCTTGTAATTATATCCCCTCTACTGTGCACCGCCTTAGCAATAACTATATCCCCTGGATCTATTGTTCCTATTCTGCCAAAAGGCGCATCATCATGCATCATACTGCCCGTCTCTATAACCACAAGAGGGGGGGAGCCGGGAAAGGGTTGATCGGAGTAGAGCCATATCGTACCCATTATACCAGCTATTATGGAAATAGCTATAAGGAAGTCAATGAGGGTCGATAGCCTTTTTTGTGCTTTTACATTATCTCCCATTTAGAGCTCCACCTTATCCTTTTTCCTAACTATCGGTTTCAATTCTGATCCACAATCTGGACACGAAGGATAAAATTTCTTAAAAATCTTTTTACAGCCCCTACATCTGAATCTCCAGATGAATCTCTTGGTTATTCCTTTCTCCGACAAACCCCTGAATTTCAATCCCAAAAAGGATGCGACATTTTGTATGGAATAATCGTCTGTTATTATACACACATCTCCTCTACCCATATTATCCAAAGCTACAGCTATCACTTCTTTGTCTACCTTTGAGAGTCTTCTGCTTTCTCCCATCTTTTCTGCCGCCTCTCTAACCAAAGACAAAGACTCTCTAGATGGATGCTCCAAAGACACATCCTTTCCCTGAATCAAATCAAACAGTTTTGGATCTTCTCTCATGACCTCTTTTTCAACCGATTCAGGTATAACTATCCTCCCATTCAGATCTATGGGTTTTCCTGATAGTATTGCAGATGAATCCAATATATAGATTTTTTCTCTAGAAATCTATCTCAATCCTCCTTTGTTCTCCAGTCTTCATATCTCTAACTGTAACCTTACCTTCCTCCAAATCTTTCTCTCCCACTATCATGACCTTCTCAAAACCCATTGAATCTGCATACTTCATCGATTTTTTGAGACTCCTATTGGTTAGATCTATGTCTATCTTTTTTCCTTGTTCCCTAAGATGGTTTGCTATCTCTATAGACTTCTTTATAACGCTATCCTTTTTGCTCGCTGGTATGATATAAAAATCTATCCTTTCTTTAGGGAAGGGATATCCCTCCTCTTCCAGTGCCAGTATGAGTCTATCAAATCCTATTGCAAACCCAGCAGTAGATACTTCCCTCCCACCAAATATACTTACTAACTCATACTCTCCACCACCACATATCTGGCGCTCCGCCCCAAGACGAGGTGATTCTATCTCAAATACCAGTCCTTTGTAATAGTCCAGCCCCCTCACTATCTCCATACTTATCTCAAATTCATCCACTCCAAAGACCTCTAGATAATCTACCGTCTTTTGAAATCTATCGATTTCCTCCTCTTCTTTACATACCTTCTTCAGCTCCTCCAAGTTGTTTATCTGTAAGAAACGAATAAGATCTGACAGTTTCTCCTCTGAAATTTTTCCTCTCAGCAAATCTTCAAGTGCCGCATACTCTTTCTTGTCTATAAAACGCATCATCGATTTCTTGGTGGAAGGATCCAAATTGAGAGATTCTATGAAATGATTTAGCAGATCTAAATTTCCTATCCTCAGTTTCATCCCTCTCAAACCAGATCTACGTAGACAGTTCCAAGCAAGAGATATCAACTCTGCCAGTGACTCTGGCGTATCACAGCCTATGAACTCACAACCTACTTGAGTGAACTCTCTGTATCTGCCCTTCTGAGGTCTATCATACCTGAAACAGTTTCCAAAATAGAATAACTTGATGGGTTTGGGATGCATCTGTAACTTCTCGATGTACATCCTTATAACTGGAGCGGTGAGTTCTGGTCTGAGAGCTAGATCTCTTCCGCTTTTATCTTTGAAACTGTATATCTCTTCTAGAATCGCTTCCCCAGATTTTGCAGTAAATAATTCAAGATGCTCGAATGTAGGCGTCTGTATCTCTCTGTACCCATAGGATAAAAAAACCTCCCTAATCTTCTTTTCCAGATATCTTCTCTTTTCCATGTCTTCTGGTAAAAGATCCCTTGTGCCTCTAGGTCTCTGGATCATACCTCAAGATATGATAAAGAAATGATTATTATGTTTTGCTATTGTAGGGTTGCATGCCTTTCCTTCATGTTTTTCTCACTTTCCCCTTTCATCTCCATCAATTTTGCCACCAGTCCATCCAAAAAAATCCATGCACTCGCTTCAAAAAGCGTACCTAGTGGGGAGAGTCTTGCTCTATCTTTATCCTCGCATTCTGTCGAGAGCTTCACAGTAAAATCTGCATTTTTGGATATCTTTGAATTCTCCTTGGATGTTATGGCTATGAGTTTTGCTCCTATTTTTTTAGCTATCTCAGCTGTCATAACCGAAGGGATGGTTTCTCCAGATCCTGAGATAACTATAACAAGGTCTCCTTTTCTGACCGGAGGGGTTATCGTCTCTCCTATCACATAGGTCTGAAAGCCAAGATGGACTAGTCTTATGGCAAAAGCCTTGGCAACAAGCCCGCTTCTTCCTGCTCCGTACAGAAAGATTCTATCAGCGTTCAAGAATTCCCTGCATATCTTCTCAATATCTTCATCATCTAAACTCAGGAGAGTGGTCTTGATTTTGTTAATTATGTAGTTTATAGATCTTTTAAATATGCTCATAGTACAGATAAATCTCTATAATCGGGATTTTCTATACCCGTCCTTTTCTGTATCGCCTTTTCTATCTGCAACCTTATGTACATGGCATCATGTTCTAGGAGAGGAGATTCGGATATCAGGGTAACGTTGTACTTGTTGTCCAGAATTATATTGATTAGTGGTTCAAGAGGCATATCTCCTTTCTTTATAGGTATGTGATAATACTCGTTTCCATTCTCGTATAGCACACCCGTTATGTGCAAAAGGTAATGCTTCAGTTTAAGAGGTTTAACTTTCTCGAATATCATCTCGAAATCTTCCCTGGTTTTCAAACATCCATTACATCTAGCATGGATGTGTCCAAGATCTAAAGCAGGGACAGTTCCTTTCACCTTCTTACATACCTCTATGACCTCATCAAGTGAACCAAATACCTTTTGCTTTCCCATCGTCTCTACACCGATCTTTGTTTTTATCTTCTCCTTCCTAAATTGAGATACTATATCCTTTAGATTTTCTATAATCAGCTCCTTTGTCTCTTCCTTGCTTCTATTTCCATAGAATCCTGGATGTATGACCAGTATCTTTGCTCCAAGCCTGTTTGCCAACCTTCCAGAGTAGAGTATCTTACTTTTACTTAGCTCCACCTCTTCTTCATCTCCAGCAAGATTTATATAATAGGGCGCATGAACATGAAGTTCTATATCGTTCTCTTCCGCAAAGGTTCTGATGAAGTCTGCCTCTTCATCGCTTACTGTCTGCATACCTCTTATGAGCTGTATCTCCATGGCATTCAAGTCCAAAACCTTCTTGATGTAAATTATACCATCCTTGTTTGTTCTACCTTTGCATGATAGCGGAATACCTGCAGGTCCTATCCTGATCATCTATTTCCCCTAAGCAAGCTCCTCCAACTTACTAATAATACTCCATATAAGAGTTCTTCCATGTAGGGGGATATTTGGATCATTAGCCAACTCATCAAGCAAGGAAATCACTGAAGCTACTCTTACATCCAAAGGATTATCTTTTTCCAGAAGCAGTTTCTTCGCTTCCTCAGCTCCTCTCCTTATGTTTCTCGGGATAGATGTGTCTTGATTCAGCATGTCGAGACCATCCAAAATCTGTTCCATTAGTTTGTTATCCCCCTCAGCCATAATTATCACCTTCCAGAATCCGTAGGGGTGTATAGTTATTATCTATAAAAACGTTATGTGTTTCGCTTTTTGGTCTAACTTTCCTCATATGGCTTGTTAAATACCTCAAATATCTCTCTAGCAATAGATCTTCCTATACCCTCCACAGAGAATAACTCTGCCTCATCTGCATTGGCGATATTCCTTATGGTTCTGAAGTGATTTAACAATCTTTTAGCCAAGACTGTAGAAACGTTTGGTAAACCTTCAACTATGTACTGCTGTCTCTCGCTTAAGGTCATAGGCTTCTTTCCACCTCTAATGGGCAAATCCTTTTTACCTTCACGCTGTTCCCTCTTAGCTATAGCTAGTATAAGATCAGCAGTCTCCTTTTGATCCTTTGAGAAAAGTATCGGTATTTTGTAATCAACAGCGATAGATGCAAGACACCCATATATCGAAGAAGGATTTACATTCCTAGATGTAAAAATATCTTTCCCCTCAACTATGAGTATTGGTATCTCAAAGGAATTCTTGAGGTTTGCCAGCTGTCTGAAAAGATTTCCGCTTATCATCGAATCAACAAAATCTTTGGAGCTTTTCCTCTCTATACATATTCTATCCGAGATGACATAATCTCCGACATCCAGCTGCTCCAAAGATACATCGATTCCTCTGCTAGATAGCTCTTTTACTACCTGTGTCCTACATTCTCTAACATCAGCAGTTATGGATAAGTTTTTCCCTTCACATCTGTTCCCTTCTGTTTTGTTTTCTCCCTCAACATAATCGGTTAATCTCTTTTGAGAAGAGGATAGAACTATACTCTCTTTTTCCAATCTTCTCTTAAGTTTCCTTCTCAGAATCTCCAGTTCTCTCCTCATCCTCTTCTCCTTCTTCAGAGCAGACCAGTAGTATCCCTCATCGGGTGTTCCCTTTGCTACGAGTATAACAACTCTGCCAGCTCTCTTCCTGCCAGTTCTTCCCCTCCTCTGTATAGTTCTAATCTCCGAGGGGATCGGCTCATAGAATACAACGAGATCTGTGGAAGGTATATCTATGCCCTCCTCAGCAACAGATGTAGCTATAAGAGTGTTGTATTCGCCTTTTCTGAATTTCTCTAAGATCTCTGCTTGCTTTTTCTGGCTTAGTCCTTTATCTTCACCTCTCGCAGATTGCCCGACAAATCTGATAGGTCTTATTCCTGGCTGGCTCTTCAGAGATTCCTCGACCTTTATGGAAGTGTCCCTATAGTTTGTAAACACTATGACCCTAGAATCTGGATTTCTCTCGAATTCTTCCTTAACTATCTTCACGGTCTCTTCTATCTTTGGATGATCTATCTTAAGATCCTTGGTGTAGGCGATAGCCTCTATTATTAAGGGATCTTTCATGAGCACCTTTGATGCTTTGCTTCCACCTTTGGATTTTGCTTCCGCCTGCAGTTTCTCAAAGAATCTTTTAAGAGCTGTAGAGCCTTGAGTCTGGAGAAGTTCGAGAGCATGGTATATTTTCAATGCTTCATTTTGCAGGGAAGCTAACGTGAAGAGGGTATTACTAACTTTTCCTTCCCTTATAGATCTCTGTATCCTTTCCTGAACTTCCAAAAGTTTCTTCCTGCTTATTCTTGATACAGAGGAACTCTCCAGTGCGCCCGCCTCCTTCAAAGCCTTTAACCTTTGAGATAGAGCTTCTCTGAGTAGATTTATAATCCTCAAAAACTCGTGAGGAAGTTCGATCTTTTTCCAAGATATCTCAATTTCCTGCACATAAGGTTTGACATCGGGATCGTCCTTTGATCTGATCTCTATATTCTCTATACCCAAATTCTTGCATACTTCTAGTATCTTGTCTATCTCGCTTCCAGGAGATGCCGTTATTCCAAGGATAAGACCATCTGGTTTCTTCTTTCTGTAATTTTCGGCAATAAATACGTATGAGTATGCTCCAACAGCTCTATGAGCTTCGTCAAATATAATCAGAGAAACATCCGATAGATCTATTCTGTTGGATAAGATGTCGTTTTCTACAACTTGAGGAGTGGCAACTATAACTCTACTTCTTTTCCATAGATCCTCTCTTTTTGCTGGAGGAATCTCCCCACTGAAAGATACTATCTCCTGATCTTCGATCTCAAGGTATGTCTTCAGGAAATTTGAGTGTTGAATAACTAGGGGTTTTGTTGGAGCTAAAAAGAGGATCTTTCCTCCTTTTCTTTTTAGTGTTTCAGCTACAACCAACAGAGCTATCACTGTCTTTCCCATCCCTGTTGGAAGAACAACAAGTGTGTTTTTATTTAAAGCAGATTCGGCTATAGATACCTGATAGCTTCTATGTTCTATGGTTTTAGGCTTTATAAGTTCATGTTTTACGAACACATATAGTGAATTACATTGTACGGATTTTTACTTTATCGCATCATTTTACCTTTGCAAGCGATGCAGATGCCATTTACAAAATCATAGCAGTTATCACAAACTATTCTGCCACACAGCCTACATGTATATCTAGCATTTGGTCTTCCACATATCATACATAAGCCAACAAGCTCCATCTACTCACACTCTCTGAGTGATACCATCCTCTTGATCAACTCATCTAAAGATAAGTTGGTCAAAACTAGAGGCATATTTTCCATATCAGCTAACTTGATAGCTAGGGGATCTATAGCGTTTGGTTTATGATACACAACCATCGTTGGTTTCATTGGATGTACTCTCACCGCTATCATTGGACTCCTTCCATACTGTATGCCAGTAAATATCAAAGCTCTCTCTGTGCTCCATCCGTAGAGGTGTGTAAAATCTGCAGATGTTATCGTTTTGATCGTCTTTATGCTATCAACCAAAGTAAAGCCTTTTATGCTCTTTTTATCCACGTCAGTAGGTGAATTGAGAATTTTCCCATCTATGGCATCTATGAATCTCAATGCTGATATCGGATATGGATACTCCATAATCTCTATTATTCCCTCGGGAACTTCCATCATTGATGTGTACTTATGCAAAATCTTGCCTCCCCTCCTCTCATCTATCTCAAAGAGAGCCTCTATTATCCTCTTTATGTTCTTTATACCAGGCGACTTTCTCCTACCTGACTCATAATCGCTCAAAACGCTTGGAGATATACCAATAACCTTTGCCAATTCTATCTGAGATATCTCAAATATCTCTCTCCATTTTCTTATGGTCTTGCCTGGGTTTGGGCTTAGGGTTATCTCTCCCGCTATCTTCTCAGCGAGCTTATCCTTTATCCTCATATTCCTCTACAGGTCTAAACTTGTATCCATAATATATTGCCCCAGTATCTCCATCTTCCTGTATCTTCCTAAACACAGCCTCTACCCTCATGCCTATCTCCAACTTTTCAGGATCGCAATCAACGATCTGAGAAGTTATTCTTGGACCCTCATCCAGCTCAACTATACCGACAGCATAAGGAACTTGGTTCTCGAAGTTTGACGGAGGAGTATATATTATGGTATAGGTAATTAACTTTCCTCTTCCACTCAGTTTTATCTCTTCCATATTTCCTAGACTTTTTCTCCTACAGTAGGGACATACCTCTCTCGGCGGGAAATATACTCTATCACAGACTTTGCATTTTGTCCCTATTAGATTGTATCTGTATGGAATTTCTCTCCAAAATCTTGGTACAGCGCTTCCCAATCAAACCACCTCCATTATATGCACTACGCAAGACGCTCCGCTTCCACCGATGTTGTGAGTCAATCCTATCTCTGCATCCTTAACTTGTCTCTTATCTGCCTCTCCCCTGAGTTGTAGTACTATCTCGGCTGCTTGAGCTATTCCTGTAGCACCAACTGGATGACCTTTGGCTTTGAGACCTCCACTTGGATTTATTGGGATATCACCATCTATTCTTGTTCTCCCTTCTTCAACAGCCTTTCCACCCTCTCCCTTCTTAACGAAGCCAAGATCCTCCATGGCTAGGATCTCTGCTATGGTAAAGCAATCATGAACCTCCGCGACATCGATATCTTTAGGTTCTATGCCTGCCTGTTTATACGCTTGTCTTCCCGCTTCAACTGTAGCCTTTAATGTACATATATCCTCTCTTCCATGCAAAGCTAATGAATCCGATGCCTGTCCAGATCCAATTATTTTAACTATCTTATCGGTGTATTCTTTCGCCTTATCTAGAGGAGCTAAGATGAGTGCTGCAGCTCCATCAGATATCGGCGAGCAATCGAGTAGAGTTAATGGATCAGCAACTTTAGGAGAGTTTAAAACATCATCTACAGTTATCTTTCTGTGGAACTGAGCATGAGGATTGAGCAAGCCATTTTCGTGATTCTTTACTGCAACCATCGCTAGTTGTTCTCTCGTTGTACCATACTCGTACATGTGCCTTCTTGCGATCATGGCATAAAGTGCAGGAAACGTGACACCAAAGAAAGCCTCCCACTCCTGATCTGCAGCCATTGCTAGGATATTTGTTGCCTCTCCACCAACAACATCCGTCATCTTTTCTACTCCACCCACAACAACTATATCATGCATCCC
>CAZGUO010000003.1:7463-22116 GCA_964529185.1 uncultured Thermoplasmatales archaeon | reverse complement strand
TTCATCATATCCCTCCTATCCATCTGTATTTGAAAGCAGGATTTATGGTTTTTGGCAAAAATTCAGATTTTTAACATCAGCTGATATAATAGGATAGCCATTCTTCCTCTTCGAAAGAGATCTCTCTCTTCTCTTTTCTAATCTCTCTTTTCTTCGGGTTACTCTTCTTATTCATTCCAAACAACTTTTTTACTTTCTCCACCACTGTCATTGCCGTTCCCAGTAATATTATTGATTAAATAATATATTAATCTTCCTAAACTCCCGTTGTCTAAAAGAAAGAACTACACATCCCAAAAAGGCACCATATCACAGCAACCGCATGCGAAGCACATGGTTCTAAAACTTCTCGTTGTCAATCCTTCCCTTTCCAATATCTTTTTGTGAATCTTGGCGAGTTTAATTATCCTTAAAGGATCAACCTTTCCAATGCGATAGCCAAGCTTTTTCCCTATCCTAGTTTTTATTCTTGGAGTTAGCCTTATCAACCTCAAATTTGGCACAACTCCCATATCTGCAAGCTTATTTAATGCGTAAATTATCTCTTCATCACTTTCTCCAACCCCAAATATGATATTGCTTGTCACCTTCCCTCTTCCAAATTCGCTCACAGCATGGTGGAGAAGATCAAAGATCTTCTCATACTCAATATAACCACATATCTTATCGAACAACTCCTTCTTGGGAAACTGCAAATTGATTTTGATCTCGTCTGCTCCAGAAACCCTTAACCTTTGAACATCTCTCTTGGATCCAACCAAAGGTTCAACACCCACATATATGTCATCGTAATCTCTCTTCAACCTTCTAACAAAATCAGCCAATTTTTCAATCTGCTCGTTAACCGATGGAAAAGCTCCAGAAGTTATTGCCACCGATCTTATGCCTTTATCTTCTATGCACCTCCTCACAAAACTCAGTAATCTATCCTCGTCTACCTCTACAGAACTTTTTTCGCAAAAAAGACAGTTATAAATACACTTGTTTTCCAAGGAGATGAAAACCTGATTTGGGGCATGGGTCGAGATATCAAGAGGGTAAACTTCTAGGAAATCTTTCTTTCTATCTCTTATAAGAAATCTTCCATTACTCTTCACCAAACTAAATCTTTCCTCCTTATCTGAGATCTCTAGTTTTACCCTCCTATCTCCAAATCCAAATCCCGCTACACATCTTCCAGATGATGGTCCTGCTTTTGGTTTCTCTACAGAGAATTTGGAAAGGATACGCTTATCAACCTTTATAGTACTATGTGATAAAAGTATCGCCTTCTTCATTGCAAACTCATCAACTAAAATATTCCCGGTATAAGTCTCCATTTCACCCTCCTCATATATTCCTCGTATTCTTTACCATACTGTCTCAACAAATGCTTTTCCTCATCTATAACGCTCCAAGCCATCAACGGAAAGGCAAGCAGAGAGATAATCAGTGCTAGAAGAGAATAGAAGAAGAGGGCAAGACCCAAACCCATGATGAGTAGAGATGAGTAGTGAGGATGTCTCATATATTTAAAGAAACCCTCCGTTACCAGCTGACCTTTATACACTTTCGTCCAGAACATCTCCCACTTAATAAAAAATATGGCTCCACCCAAGAAGATGAGAAATCCAGCAATTACAGTTGGTATCATGGGAAGAGGAATCTCCCAGAAGCTGAATTGATACCAGAATTTACATACCGGTGTGAGAGGACCAAGCATGATTATTAGAAGTAAAGGGGAATAATGCGCTATAAATAAAGCTCTCAATTCCTTTGGGGGTCGATAATCCCTGAACATCATCCCTGAAAGAACATAGAGTACTTTTATCGTTTTGGGTAAGACTTGTTCGCAAATATTTATTAATCTAAATTAATAGAATTTTAATCGATAAATATGTTGAAACCAGGAGTACATATATGGGTCTGGCTACAGGATGGAAAAAATCTGATGAAGGCAATAATTGATTATACAAAGGGTAGCGTAACTCTCTATGAAAATGATAAATTGATATACACAAGAACAGGTTTGGGTCAGAAACAACTTAAAGCTATGGAGAAACAGATAGAGGATAGCGGTGGAAAAAGATTGCACACCAACACAGATCCGTTCGTGTTTATATGATCTTGCACAATCTTTAAAATCTCTCGATATCTTCTTTCTACGATGAAAAAATCTGTAATGATAGTTGATGAAAATAGCGAGATTCTCAAGAGATTAAAAACCATGCTTGAAGAGGAGAATATCAGTGTGACGACAGCAAAAACAAATAAAGAAGCGATCGATCTGCTAGAAAAAGAAACGTCAATAGATGCGATCCTCCTCAGAACAAAGATGCCAGACGGAAGAGACGTCTTTGTTCCCTTTATCAGAAAAGATGATAAAACCCTGCCCATGGATATGGAAATCTCAAGCAACTGTGATAGGGAAGAGATAGAAAGGTTCTTGAGCAGATTATCTAGTCTATAGAGACCTGCCTATCTGGATGAACAACTATCCCTTTATCAGTGATCTCAAATGCAACGATCCTCTTCTCATGCTTGGTGTACCTCATCTTAACTATCTCCAAGGCACTCTCTCTCACACTTCCTTTTTGTATGTTGTAGAGAACTATTATCCCATCTGCAAGAAACTCCTCTATGCCAGTAGAACTATACCTTCTAGGTATCTCATCGGTCTCAGTTACAAGAAAAGTGGTCGCTCCGGTTTCCTCAAAAAAGTTGAAGAGCTGTTGGAGGTATATCCTGTAATTCTTCGCCTTGCTTATTGTGGCTGCAACCACGGCAGTCAATGAGTCTACAACAATGACCTCGGGCTCGAATCCTCTTGGTATGGTTATGGGTTGGATCTTTGCGGTTATCTCTGCTGCAGATTCTCCTCCTCCTATGGATCCAAATTTTATCCTTAGTATGTCCAGTGGATCCATCTTCTGAATTATGAATGTCCCCTCTTTCTCATACTTCTCAACATCCCATCCAAAACTTATCATACTCCTCTCTATCTTTTCTATACCTTCTTCAAAACTCACATAAAGGCATCGATGTTTCTTTGATGCGAGATTGTTGCATATCTGTCTGCAAAATGTGCTTTTGCCCACGCCTGGGCCGCCTGCTATAATAACTATGTTGCCTTTTGGTATGCCACCTATAGAAAAAAGCTCATCAAATCCAGGTATTCCTGTTTTTAAAACATCGCTTGAAGAGACCTCTTTTGCATCAGGCGGATAAACCTCTGGTTCCACGGTATGCCCTCTCCTATCATCATACTTACTATTTTTATAAATTTCCTATCCATCCTCTGCCTATCTGGGCATAAATCTTGATTACATCAAGATGCAGATCTATTTGGTATCCATCTTTCGGCTCGATAACAACCTTATCATCATATTTGGTAATGGTGCAATTCTCCACACTATAATTTAGGAATTTGAACCAAGAATCCACATTGGAAGTGTATATTGCAATGTTTTTTACATCCTGAAAATCGTATGATGAGGCAGAGGAATAATTAATCCTGATGTATGTGGTGTCTAATCCAGATTCAGATGTTCTACCAGCATAGCCACTTATATTGACTGCGAGCATGCTCATTGAGATCGTGTTTCCAGAGAGTTTAGTTGAAAATGTTGGAGGAGACAGCATGGAGTTGTAGTTTCCATTCTGTCTCAATATGACAGCACCACATTCAAGGATGTATGACTGTCTCACATAGTAAACATTGTTTGCGGTATATTTTATTATCCCAAAGGAGAAGTTGCCATAACCTGAACTCGTCTTTACAGATATCCTAAAACCGTTCTCCACAACCGAAACATCTCCTATAGATCTTGCGGTCACAAGGTATGGTATCTCTCTACTGCCAAGAGTGAGAGGAACGCTTATAGATATATTCGATTTGCTAACCGCAAGCAGATCCACAGCCAGTTTCAGGTAAGAAAACTGGTTATTTACAGTATGCATGTGCTCAGCTTCTTTGTTCTCCATAAGGCTGGGCACATACGTTATCTGTATGGTAGCTAAGATTATCGCAAATAGGGCAACGAGCAAGATCGCTTCCACCACTCCAACTACTCCATGCTTATCCATCTTCTCCTCACCACATAGATCAACAAGATCGACACCACAAGAGCCGCGAGCCCAAAGCCGGGCGTCTCCTTCTTCCAGGCTCCTTCAATCACAATGGTTAGAGACTTTGTATCTTTCTCTCCATTTATTCCAACAACAGTCAAATTTACAACATATATTCCTGGTTTGGTGTAAGTGTGATTGCACACTGGTGAAGAGGTTGTTATATTCTCTCCATCTCCAAACTCCCAGATATATGAAACGATACCTCCAGAGCTTTCAGAGGCGTTAAACACTATTTCTGCTCCAACAAACAATAAATCTGTTTCTACGTGAAAATCTGCATTCACCTTTTCTCCTTCTGCCAGTATCACGATAGATTTCTTGGTTGAGTTCTTGTAGCCAAGATTATCCACGACTTCTAGGGTTACTTCATAGGTTCCTGGCTCAGAGTAAGAATGTTCAACCACCTTACCATAATCTACCTTTCCGTCGCCGAACTTCCAGATGTATGTAACTATCTCTCCATCTGGGTCATAACTCTTTGAGGCATTGAATTCTATGATCTCTCCAATTACTGCAATATCCTTAGATTCTATGACAGGGACAGGCTTTTTATTCTGCGTATACTCCGAGATATGTGCTAATGTGGTATCAGAATCTTCTGCTCCATCATCATCTACCACAGTTAATGTTACCGTATAATTCCCTGGAGTAGAATATGAGTGCGTAACCACCTTCCCTTTCCCTGTAGATCCATCTCCAAAGTCCCAGATGTACTCTACTATCTCTCCATCTGGATCACGGCTTTGAGAGGCATCAAACCGTATGGATTCATTTACTGTTCCGTAATAATCTCCTCCCGCATCTGCTACGGGTTTTTGATTTGTCGGCTGATGAGAATCTTCATCCCCTGCAAAGAATCCCAGAACATATTCATCTTTACTACCTGCATTACCTGGTATACAGTAAGGGGTATCTCCTATTCCATCATGGTTTGCATCCTTTCCCTGATAATCATCCCAATAGTTACCTCTTTTTGTTTCAGGGTTGTACCAGAGATTACGTTCTTCTGTTACATTTACACAATCCTCTGCATTTTGTCCATTCGATTTGAAAACATTCTCAAAAATTGTATTATTTCTCGGATTTATCAAGAAATTACCACTCTTTGGGATTCTTACCCCAACAAGCAAGTTATCCTCTATATAGTTTCTAGCGATAGTGTTGTTGCAGGATTGGTACTGTAAGAATATCCCTATTTGATTTCCTGATATTTTGTTATTGGTTATGATACAATAGGAACTGTATGCTAGAAGAATCCCATTACCTTGTTTGTTATTCAGTATAGAGTTGTTTCTAATGGAAATAAGAGAGCACCGGTAGAGAAATATTCCATCCCCCTCTTCACTCTCTTCTATAGAACAGTACTGAATCGTTACATTTCTACACTCACTTAGATAGAGATTACTTTTATCGCCTTTGGCTCCACGGATAGTGATATTAGAGATTTTACAATTGCTTACTTTATAGAGTTCTAAAGTGCGTCGTTCTGTGGAGGCTGCTTCCAAAATTGTCGTCTCTCTATTTTCTCCTTCTATCGATACATTTTTGTTTAAAACCACATTTTCCTTGTAGACTCCTGATTTTACGAATATTATGTCTCCATCGCTGGCATTATCGATAGCATCTTGTATTTTAGTATAATTTCCAGGTCCATCTCCACCAACATAAAGTATTCTTCCATCAGTAGTTTCTGCTTTACAGGTTGCACTCACCAAGGCTAAAACTCCGCATATGAATATAGCTAGCATCAGACCAAGCAATAGTCTCTTTCTCCTCATCCCATCCCAATCCCTATATAAACTACCTGGACTTATACTTTTTTGTGGAGATAGATCCAAGTATAAAGATAAGAGTACTACCAGGGGTTTATCCACCATCCGATGATAGCTATCTCTTGATAGAATCTATAGATTTGGACAATCACAGAAAAGCTCTTGATATGGGGTGTGGAACTGGTATAATTGCATTGCATCTCGCTAAGCAAGGTCTGGATGTAACAGCAGTCGATATCAGTGAGAGAGCCATAGAAAATACGCTCATCAACTCCAAAATGAATCGAATAAAACTTCAAATTATAAGAAGTGACCTATTTGAAAATGTTAACGATAAGTACGATCTGATAACCTTCAATCCACCCTATTTGCCTACAAGCAATGAAGATCCATCATGGGACGGCGGTGATAGAGGGATAGAGATAATCGATAGATTTTTTGCAGATGCATATCGATATCTGGAAAAAGAGGGAGAGATCTACATCATCGCAAGCAGTTTAACAGACATGAAACGTGTAGAGGAGAAGTACAGCGATACTTACAAATTTGATGTGATTGGGAAAAAACACATATTCTTTGAAGATATCATCTCCTATAGGATTCTCATCAGGTGATAACCCTTTTATACGCTCACTCCCTTTCTTTAGTCATGCAAAAACTGAAGCCAGGTGGTGGGGAGTTGAGTCTAAAATTCATTGCAACAGTAATTGTACTTATGGTGGTTATCATAGCCATAACATATCTCTTTGCAGACTACCAGCACAGAATCAAATTGAAGGAGGTAAAAATCGTTTATGAAGATAAGATCAAAGTCGTTACAACACAAGCCAAGAAATTTGCCGACAATATATCTATAGCACTGACATATCTGGATACTGCAAGGGAAGACCTAAAGAATGCAAAACTCAATTTTGAGAAAACCATGTTTTGGCTGGAGGAAAAGAACTACAGGGAAATGAAAAATGCATCATTTAATGCCAGATTTTATTTCAACAGATCTCATGTGATATTTGAAAAATCGATGTACTATCTTAAACTATCAGCAAATACCTCCACCGAAGAGTATAAAGAGGTGATACAATACTACATAAATTATACATGCTCCGCAATTAACATGACACACTATGGAAAGATAATGAGCTCACACTTAGAAAATGCATCTACATATTACTTGAATGGCAAAGATCTCGAAGCAAATCAGGAGATGGAAAGTTTTGAAGAGGCAAAGCAAAGTTACGATTCCTTTGAGGAAAAGATGAACGAGTATCTCATGCAGATAAAGGACTATTACAACATAAGAGAATAATCATCACGAAAAGCCTATTTTATGTTCATCGAAGAAAAATATGGGGCAGACAACAGGACTTTTCGAAGAAGACCACTCTACACTCGATAGATCCGGAAGGTCTGCTGATATGGGATAATCGGTTTTCTTATCAACCATCTTCTCATCTCTGTAGAGCATGTAATCCAGCTTTGTACCATTCTTCTCTATCCTAAGTCTGTACCATCCATTGTAAAGGAAGCCATTCTGATAGTCTGTCGATATTTTCACCCACCCTCCATCTTTATTCATGTAATATAGGCAAGGCGCAAAATTATCTGGAAGATCGCTACCTGTAGATTCGTAATCGAACCTCAACTTCAGTATATCGTTTTCATCACTATCTTTGAATGATATGATCAGATCCGCATCCTCGCTACTATTTCCACATGCAAAATAGACCTCCCAGTAGCTTATATTCAGATCAGAGATTAACCAGGAGAGACTGTAATTCCAATACATCTTACTCATGTTCGATCTAACCTGTACCTTGAAAGATTTGGGTGTGGAATAATAGTACCCGCCAGCCACACCAAAGTATCCACAGTCATCAGAAAAACTCGTTGTAAACCAGTTGAAACCATAGAAGCTCTCGCTTGCTCCTGCGCCTGGGGTGTCATCGGAAAAATCTTCTGATAGTTCGGAGAGATCCTCTAGGAGAACGATGGCTATCGTAGGGTCATCATCCCATGTCTCTCCGTCACCATCTTGGTCTATACCATCATCTATGCTTGGGTCATCCGTAAGCTCGGTCGCTTCGTTAGTTCCATCTTCATCTTTGTCCCAATACAAAATACCCTGATTTGATATTATTGAGGTGTTGGTGAGATTTGAATAAACATCAACCTCATAGGTAATGAGCACACTACTTTCCTTTGGCAAACTCCCACTCCACACTATCTTGTTTTCATCACTAAGATAGGTGCAGGTGCCAGAACTACAGTATATGGAACCAGGAACAAAGCTCGTATTATCTGGTATAGGGTCTTCAAACTCATATCCCGGATTGTCGGGTAACGATACATTCCCTATGTTACTTAAGGTTACAGTGTACTTTATCCTATCTCCAGGTTGAAGGGTATCTCCATTGAGATCCTGCCAGGTCTTAGTGGCTTTGACCTCGGGACATCCATATCCAGAGAACCTGATATTGTCTATGAAAACAGCGCTATCAAGTTGATTATCACCAACATCTCTTATCTCAAATATTATGGTTATAGTCTCATTTGGTGAAACAGGATATACTCTTGTTATGAGGGCGCTCGCTCCGGCATCATCGCTCCAGTAAGGCGTGGTAGTTACCGTATCTACCCCTCCTGGAGACGTAGGTACCCATTTGTGCTGCCACCAGCTCCATTTTACTGCAAACAGATCAAAACCAGTGCCAGGTATATCTCTTGATTTCATAACAAAATAACCGCTATTAACATCAAACTGATAATACTTCACACCTTTTGAGGGTGAAATCACGGTTACATTAACTTTATCGTTGTAAACAGTCCCCACATAGTCTGGATATTCCATGCTAAAAAACTGGAGATCAAAGGACACGTTATGCATTCCGGGAGGTACCTTCAAGTTCAACACTAGTTTTGCATAATCGAAAGGTCCACTCGGACCTGGTGATATGGGACCAAACCATGTACCCCTTTCACTTCCGGGATCTTCAGAATCTGTCGTTACTGGTGTAGCTCCGGCTATCCCTGTGCTCAGTATAGCGAAAGAGTCTCCATCAGTTGGACTCAATATGCCCAAGGAATCGAGAATCACCCTCTGTCTAAATTGGTTGGTGGGATCGCTATCCTCATAGTATGAAGATACAAGCGTAGAAGGATCGTGGAGCACTGCTAGAGCTATATCTGTACCATTGTAAGATCCAGCCTTTGTAGTTGATGTAATCGCCATTATGAGAACAAAACAAAAGATTAGAAAGCCAAGAAAGATAAAAGATCTGATCTTCATTTTCCACCTCCATAAGCTTCTATGATTAGCACCTCAGAATCTATAGGATCTCCATCTGTTACCGAGTTGTTAGGTGTGATTGTGCATGACCATGCATCACCCAAGCTAGTTTCACTCGCAACCAAAGTTCTGTGGTCAGATAACCCATCTTTCATATCTAGATAATCTTGATACACCTGCTGAGAAGACCTTGCATAATTGTAAATGTAAAACTCGTCAACCTCCCCATTGAAACTGTTATTTCCGTTACTCAACTGACCGATGAATATACCGCTTTCATTTCCCTCAGGGTACTCTCTTTCGCCAGGCGTCATGTCTAGAACCCCATCCAGATAGACAAGGGGATTGTCATAAGTCCAAACTACGGTCAAGAAATACCATTCATTTTCTTGAACCTTGGACGTCTTAAGAGCTTGTTTTTTGTTCCCATTTATCTTAAACCCGAACTGGAACGATGAATTGTACTGGAATATCTGGAGAGAATTGTTTTCGTCTATATAGATCTCCAATATGGTCTTCTTCTTGGTACTGTTGGATTGGATATCCTTGCTTTTTATCCACAGTGAAATCGTGAAGTTGTTGTTCAAATCTTTAAATATATCTGGCAGAGGAACAGATATTTTATCATCTATACCATCAAATCTATAGGCTCCACCCAGCTTTCCACTTGAGATCCATGTAGCTCCTTCAACTATACCGTTATATCCATTTCCCGAGTAGTCTCTTGTGGAGCTTTCGCTTTGGGTATCAAATGGCAGAAGAACCTCAAATATGGATTTTCCATTCTTTTTCCAGTTGTAGATATAGGTCTTTGCAGTAAATCCTTCCTGAGCGAGGGCATAACAGATAAGATCCTCATCATCGCTGTTGGTCCTCAAACTCGATACTAAAATGGGAGGAGTTGCCCCTATCCATGTTACCTCTCCTCTCCTCAAGTTGCCGTGCAGAAGTACGGAGTTTGTTTTTTCATCTATGACTAAAACGCTTACCAAATCTGTAGTGTTATAGAAGTATTGTACATATTCGCCACACTCCCATAGTCCGTTGTTGTTCTTCTCGACAAGAGGAGGTTTGCTTTTTGCTTCATCTCCTATACTCACCTCTATTCTCACTTTATCATACTCTAGGCTCTCTCCACCCATGTGTTCTATGAATACATAATCTCCTCTTATGTAGGCAGATAGATCGACATTTGGAGGGTGGGTTGGAAGAGTTACGGGAAGAAAATATGATGAGATCACGCCGAAGGATACTACAGCTATGCCAAGAAGCAGAATACTGTCTAGTACATGGGATGATACCGCATAGTTATTTCTAGCTATGGATCCGAATGCCATCCCTCCTCAAGATATATCTTTGTTGTTACTGATATTTAAACCTCTCTACATAAGGAACCTTAAAGCTATGAAAGAAGTCAGCAGAAGAATGAAACTGTATCTTACACCTGAAGAGAGTTTACCGTCCATCATGAATCCTCCAAGCAGTCCCGCTCCTATACTCTGAACGAAAACAAAGGAAAAGAAAGCATATTTGAGACTGTCTTTGTCTATATGCCCCAAGGAAAGTCCCCCTACACTTGCTCCGCCCGCCTCCTTTTGAAGTTTGAAGAATTCAGCGAAGATCGTCTGGTTTATTATCAAAATTACTGCCAGAAAGACAAAGAAGCTGAGAAGAATAACTATGCTATACATTGACATCTCACTCCTTCTCTGTTGTTCTACGAGTTTTATCTGCTCTATCTCTTTAGCTGCAGCGTAAAAAGTTTCTGAGGTGTTACCACCCATATCGAGAGCTTGATTTATGGTCAAGACAGCTCTTTCTACTGGTGGAGATTTAAGTCGTTTTGAGAAGTTTATCAAAGCTTCTTTGAAAGATATTCCCCAAGAAAGTTGGGCGTTCATCATCCTTATCTCTTTGGTTAATGGTCCATAATCTCTCTTTGATGCAGATCTGACAGCATCAAAAACCGTCATCCCAGATGATGTTGAGCTCCCTATCTCTCTAAGGAAATCCGGAAGCTTTTCTTCTATCTTTCTTTTTATCCTGAGTTTGTGATAATTGTAAAAGCCTATTGGACCTAAAGAAGACAGAATTGCCATGAGGATGAGATCAATAACATTATCTTTTGAGAAATTTGTCATGTTCATAAGAGTCAATACAGCTATTACGACGAACGTAACCGTTGCAAAAGCACTTATCAATATAACTGGTAAATCCTCTCTTCCTTCTTTGTAGATCTTTTTTAGGTTATACTTCCTTCTCCTCATACCTCCACCGCTGTAGATTTCATAAGCACGTAAAATCCGAAGTAGGCTAGCGGAAGAATCACCAAGGATAATACATAAAGGAAGTTAAACGAAATCGCTCCTCCACTCGATGTTAAACTCATGGTTGATATTATTATCACCAGAAATAGCGGAAACGCTATTACCGTTATAACAAATATCTCTGCTATTATCGCTAGAGACTCCAGATTTCTTTTTCTCTCTAAAAGATCCTCGTACATGTATTTATCAACAATGTTCTTGAAGTACTTGTTGAGATCGCTGCCAGATTGTATAGTTGAGATTATTCCCTGTAGGAAATCTTTGAACTTTCTAGATGGAGATCTCTCTATAGCATGTTTGAGTGCTGTTATTGTATCTACTCCCATGATGTAAATCTCTTTTGATATCTTTCTCGCCTCTTTCTGTATCTCTCCATAGAGATCAACGCTTGATAGTCTTTTGAAAATTTCACCAGGCGAGATACCCGCTGATGACATTGTGGCAATAAAATTCGCAACATATGGTAGAAGAATGTCTATCTTTTTTGCTCTCGCTTTAGCTCTAGACTCCGGCAGATATATATAATAGGTTGCTACAAGTAGAATTGTTACGGATGGAATTACAGGGATGAGCAGGGCGGTGATTTTGGAAGATACGATGTTATGGAGTACGAGAGAAAGAGTCATCGAGAGGAAAAATGCTATAACTATATTCATTAACACCATAGAATAATACTCATCATAGGTCATCTTTATATCCGCCATCTCAAGAAGATGGTTCTTCTCATCCTTCTTTATATTTAACTTTTTGAAGATCCTGCTGAATATTTTTCTGCACATCCTGCTGTAAGGTGTGGATCTCATCTCTTATTCCACCTTTTTAGCCTAAACTTCGATCTTGAAGATCTTCTTTTAGTGGTAGATTCAACCTTCATCTCTTCTTTTTCTTCTCCTTTCAATCTCCTTAGCACCGCTTCCGGATCCTTCAACACAGATTCAGGATCTTTGTAGTATTCAGCTATTATTGCACCCACCTCTTTGTAGGATCTGACCTTGTTTTTGAGCATCCACTCCAAAACCTTCATCCTGTTCCTCATCTCTTTCTGTAGCCTTTTTTCATCCCATTCGTTCAGTAATCTTATGTCAGTCAAAACCTTACTACTTCCCGTACATTCAAATCTGTCATCTACTTTTGATACCCATCTGAATGGCTGCATAAAGATGAGCTGTTTTGTATCAGGATCCATCCTTATTATCTCTGTGACACTGGTTATTCTTCTCATGAGTTTTCCTCCAACAGGTATGGCATTGATGAAAACAATGATATCGAGTGAAGTTAAAAGTGCTCTTGGCAAAGAGATCGGCGGATTTTCAAGCCTTTGAATCAGGGTATGTATGCTACTGGCGTGTATGGTTGCATAGGAGGTATGACCTGTAGCCATAGCCTGGAAGAGTGCATAGGCTTCTCTACCTCTGACCTCTCCAACTATTATAACCCTCGGTCTTTGCCTTAAGGCAGCTCTAAGAAGATCAAACATGTCTATATCTTTTCCAGTTTTCTCGGTTTCAGCGGTTGAGAAACCTTCTCTTGTTGTTCCCGCTATCCAGTTCTTGTGAGGAAGATTAACCTCTCTCGTATCTTCTATTGAGATTATTTTGTGATTGGGTGGTATAAATAAAGAAAGTGCATTCAGAGTGGTTGTCTTACCACTTGCCGTACCTCCACAGAACAGTATGGATGCGCCGTGCTCTATTGCCAACCAGAAGTATGCTGCCATTTCAAGGGACATCGTATTGCTCTCGATAAGATCTACCGGAGTTAGAGGATCCTCTCTGAATCTCCTCACTGTAAATGTCGATTCTTTTGTCACGGTCTTTGAAAGTGTAGCCTGTAATCTCGAACCATCTGGTAACTTACCATCAACCATGGGCGCATACACTGATATCTGCTTGCCACATATCTGGGCTAGCCTAATAACAAAAGCGTCGAGCTCCTCCCCATCTCTGAACTTGACGTTGGTCTCTATTGACTGATACTTTCTGTGATGAACAAATACCGGCACGCTGTATCCATCGCATGATATGTCTTCTATCTCTCCGTCTTTCATCAGTATATCTATCTTTCCGTACCCTACGAAATCCCTCATTATGTAGTAAAATATCTTGTCCTTCGACTTTTCTGGAATCTTCAATCCATTATCTCTTATTATCTGATTAAGAGATTCTTCCAAGATTTTTTCCTTTTCCTTTTCATCGAGATCGAAAACGGGTATATCTGCAAGAAGCTTGAACAGTCTGATTAACTCGTTTTTGAGTTTCTCTTCTTCTTCAGTGAGCTGAGGCTCCTTTACTATGTATTTGTATTCCTTTAGTCTCTTGTCAAATATTATGAGTCTTGATCCTAAACCCTTCCATCCAAAACCTTTCTTTTCATCTACAATCTCTTCTTCCGCTGGAAGAGTCGTTTCCTCTGTGTGTTTCCTCTTTATCTCGGGTACAGCTCTTTCTGTGACTTGCTCTTTTTTTGTTTTTAAAACTTGTTTCGTTTCAGTGAAGCTGAACATTTTAGACTCAAATGTGGGAAAATCTGATGTAACAATCTCTTCTATCCTGTTGAGAGATACAGCAGAAAATGAAGGGTTTATCAGAAGCTCTTCCACTCTGTCAAAGTTCTCGCATATGAGGAAGGGGATTTCGGTTTGTATGCTTGGAAGAAGATCTTCCTTTTCCTCACATGTAATCTTCTGTGGCACCAGATCTCTTCTCACAGAGGGTATTGGAATCTCGGGGAAAAGAGGAGATTCTCTGAGAATAGCTCCATACGTCTTTTCCTTCGATAACGCTTCGTCTATCTCGGAAAAGATATCCTCAGATAGATCAGATCTTCTACTTACATCTAAATTATCTATTGCTTCATGAATAATTTTCAGCTTTTCATCTAGATCTTTAAGATCCCTATTCGACATCCCATCCCAGAACTTGAAGGGAATTCACGTCTATAAATATTTCGTTAGAGTTTTTAACGTACAGTTATGATGTTTTCTGCTTTGATGATATATGCCTCAGTATCTTTCACCACTTCTTTAGTAATTTCCATAAGATCAAATGCCCTACTAGGCTTTAGGCAGTCTTCTTCCGTAAGTATCATAGCCTTTGCAGCGTGGAACAGTGCATAATAAGAAGTGCTGCAACACCTTCCATACATTCCCATTTCCACTT
>CAZGUO010000003.1:5732-7363 GCA_964529185.1 uncultured Thermoplasmatales archaeon | reverse complement strand
TGATATATTTATTTTAAATTCATTCCAACTTAGAATTGGTCCGTCTTTGGTATACGTTCCGTTTTAGAACGAAAATTTTAAATTTAAGTTCTAATTTAGAACTAATGTGGAAGAACTGCTGATACAGAACGAATGGTGGGAGAGAGGAGAGATCAGCAAAGAAAAGGCTAAGGTGTACCATAGAAAAGTGTACAAGAAAGCTCTGGATACCTTTTCTAAGTACAGACAGATTTTGGTACTAACTGGACTCAGAAGAACGGGGAAAACGACAATCATGTATCAGATCATAGATGATTTAATAAAGAGAGGAATTGATCCAAAAAAGATACTCTATTTTTCTTTTGATAAAAAGATTGAAGATATTTTAGAAATCCTGAAATCATATGGTAGGATAACTAAGATCAACTGGAGAAAGGAAAGGATATTCCTATTTCTGGACGAGATCCATAAACTGCAGGATTGGAGCTCAAAAATAAAGGTTATCTATGACTCTTTGCCAAATGTCAAAATATGTATTTCTGGATCCGCAAGTCTAACTATGGAGAGCAAGGTAATAGACAATCTGGCTGGTCGATACTTCAAAATAGAGGTGAAGCCGTTATCTCTGCAAGAGTATGCTGAGCTCTACTATGGAAAGACTATCAACAACTATGATCTGTACAAGATAGAATTGGAATCGGTTTTTCAGGATTACATACATAAACCGTTTCCAGAACTTGTCAGGATTAAAGACAGAGAGAAGATATGCGAGTATATCAAATCCATAATTATTGAAAAGATACTAGGATCAGATATCCCAATAGTGTTTAGAAATGTAAGAGTAGATTTACTCATTACCTTAGTGGAGATATTTTTCAGAAATCCCGGAATGATAGTGAATCTGGATGAGATAAGCAGAAAACTCCACATCCATAAAATAACGCTAAAAGAGCATATTCATTACCTAGAGTTTGGAAAAATGATCAGGTTAATTAGAAACTTCAGACCATCGATATTGTCTGAGTCAAGAAAGATGTCGAAGATATATCCTCTGCATCCATGTTTCTCTTTCGCCTATTTTGCTGATGTTGAAAAAGGGAGAATTTATGAGAATCTGGTGATGAATGCGATGGATCTCACGAATTATTTTAGAGAGGGTAAACTGGAGGTGGATTTCATCAAGAGAAATGGAGATATTTTGCCCATAGAGGTGAAATCCAAGAAAAATATAGGAGCAGATGATATCAAAAATCTGGTGAAATTTGGTAAGAAATTTGATGTCAAGAAAGCGATGATTGTATCTGAGGAAGAGGAGAGAAATGTCTCTGTAGATGGGATAGATATAAGTATAGTTCCCATAACCAAGATCTTATTTTAGAGATTGATACCTTTTCACACTCTCCACAAGATCGAGAAGAATATTGAGCATGCTTACGATCTCTTTCAAATCCTTCGCTTCTATGGTGTAATATTCACGGGCTATGAGATTTCTGTAGAAGATGAGCTTCTTCATCCCGCTTAGAATCTCATCACTTATTATCTTGTTTTTGTGGAGTATCTCAAATATTTCTCTGTATGTAGAGGGTATACCGAGATTGTATTCAGATACGAGATACTCTCCCAAGTCTATGGCCGAGTTTATGGCTTGAAAA
>CAZGUO010000003.1:0-5632 GCA_964529185.1 uncultured Thermoplasmatales archaeon | reverse complement strand
ATGTAGAGAGGCAATCTATGAAAAGGAACCACATCAAACTTGTTTGAGGAAAAGCTTCCAATCTCTGCCTCTATCCTTTTGTCTTTTACTATAACTGCAATGTCTATATCAGATAGAGGTTTAGCTTTGTTCTTTGCGTGAGAACCATACAGAATGATAGCAACGACTTCAGGGTAAGTTTTGATAGAATCCACTATCTTTTTGATTTCTTCCATCATCTTGCATAACCTGGCGTTAGTTTAAAATGATTTCTATGCAAGAAAATCTTACCGAAATGTTTTTACAGGAACAAAGACCTTTATTGATAAAATGATTAAAAGGTTGAAGAAAGTGCTGGAGAATCATAGAGAAATATCATTCGTATATCTATACGGATCTAGGGCAAGAGGAGATTATAATGATAGAAGTGACATAGATGTGGGTGTATACCTATCAAGGGATTTCAAGCCAGATATTTTCTATGAGGCAAGATTGTCTGAGGAGATAGAAAGAGAGGCTAAAGTAAAAAATGTGGAAGTCGTTGTGTTGAACAATAAACCTATAAGATTTCTAAATCAGGTTTTGAGATATGGTAGATTGATACTTTCAAGAGACGAAAAGGAGAGGGTAAAATTCGAAACATTCATCACAAAGACTTACATCGATATGAAACCATACTTTTTAGAATATGATAAAATGAGGTTTAAAAATGATCGATAGAGATCTCATAGAGGGGAAGTTTGATATAATAGAGAGAAATCTTAATTTCATTAAGGACAATTACTCCGATATTGAGCCAGAGGATCTGGAAAATAGCTATAAGGATTACCAGGCACTCAAATTCTCGTTGTTTGAGATGAAGAGGCATGCATAGATATAGCTAATCACATCATATCTTCAGAGAGATTTAGGAGAGCGGAAAGTTACGCAGATATGTTCAAAGTTCTTGGAGAGAATAAGATCATATCCGAGAACCTAGCAGGCAAGATGGCTTTGATTGCAAGATTTAGGAATTTTCTTGTTCATAGGTATGAGAAGCTCGATACCGAAAAAATTGTGGAGATAGTTAGAGAGCACTTAGTTGACATAGAGATGTTTATGGAAGAGATAAGGAGGAAATATCTTACAGCGTAAAAGAGGCGATGCAGAGCGAAACATATAAATACTACAAATCTTATGCTTTTGCAAGAGGCTGGAAAGCTAGGAGGAGTGGGATAGGATATGAAGGCAAATAGGAAGTTTGTAGAGGGTAGAGAGGCTGTCTCAGCAGTGATAGGCGTAATCCTGATGGTAGCGATAACAGTGGCAATCGCCGCAGCAGTGTATATCTATATATCTGGAATATTAACTACTACACCAAAATCAACACCAGCTGTTCCTCTATCTAGTGCGCCAAGTGGAACGGATTGTACAATAACAGTATCAACATCTGAGCCCGGAATTAAATGGAATTCAACTTCGTTCACATTTGTCAATGTATCAAACGGAACATCTATCACTGTAAAGTACACCAAATTGAATGACTCTGGCAGTGTTAAGTATTATCAATGGGGCAATGTCAACATAACTCTTCCAGGTACAGAAAAAATCACTTCGGGTCAGATCATAAAGATAACAGGTCTAGGATCCGACTATTCATACAAGTTTACACTAATATACAACCCAACTGGCGGAGTAATGGGCACAACGGACTGGACACAGTAACATCGCCAACCATTCTCCATTTATCTTTCATAAATGTCTCTCTGGTTTTTTCTTTTTTGAATGATTGGATGAGAACATCTTAAGCGAATCACTTTCCTATTGAGATACCGTGGGACAGACAATTGCACAACCATCTACACCAACAGCAAGCTCATTGCTTGAATAACTTCTCAGAAGTGTAACCAGGGTAGAATATCATAATTTTCACGAATATTTGAAAAAGTTGCTTGATATAGCACTTTTCACTCCAAAAATGAATCGATTCTCCTCAGGGTAGAGAGTCCAACAAAACCCTTTTCGTTATGTGATATTGATGGCGGAGAATATCTATACAACTGCACTGGAAAAGAAGTAACAATAGTGTACAAACCATCTAATCTATTGCTGGGGACATGGGATTTCACCTGATTTTGTTTTTGCATAGAGATATAAGGAGTTCTCGCCTTCCGTCAAAATCATATGTAGAAATGTGGTATAAATAGGACCTTGGTATTTCTAATCACCTTCCTAGAAAAGACAGCATCGTTGAATATGATAACCCTGTCTGGCCTGTATGTTTTTATGAAGCTCAGAAAACTCCTGCTTATCTCAGGTCTTCCCTTCACCTCTATGGGAACAAGATCTCCAATTTTTCTTCTAGTTTTCTTGGACTATACTCCATGAATTCTAGAATTATTTATGGAGTTTAAACCTTTTGGATAAAGTTTTTAACTAATTAACTAATAAGCTAATATGTTAATATGGAAATACTGAATGTGTATGAGAAAAGAATCATAGAGATGCTTATAGAAGGGGAAAGAACATTATCGCAAATATCAAAGAACCTGAAACTAAGCAAGCCATCAACATCAAAGTATCTGAGGAGACTGGAGGAGAAAGGTATTGTGGAAGGAGAATACATAAGAGATAGGAATGGAAGAAGTTTGGTATATAGACTGAGGTCGTTTCACCTCATATTCTCCATAGATCCAGACAAAAAGATCCTGATATATCTTAAAGCAGATGAACCTCTAGACATAGATAACATCTATCTCGGCTATATCCCCCAGAGAGACTTCAGGAAAGAGGTTAGAGAGTATATATCTGAAGTGAAGAAAGCGGAGATTGGTGAATTTCTCGTAATTCTATACGGTTCTGTAGCTAAAGGCGAAGGTCATAGAAAAAGCGATATAGATATGCTGTTTCTCAAAGACGAATGGAGAGAAAGCGATAAGGATAGGATTCTGAATTTGCTGGCAAATGCATCCAGCAAATGCAGGCACAGAATAAATCCAGTCTTCAAAACTATAGACGAGTTTGAGACTCTGGATAGAGAACTTAAAAAAGAGATAGACGAATACGGTATCATCATATATGAGAAGGGTAAGAGATGGAATCAGATAAAACAGAAGATGAGAAGGTACAGGAGTATTACAATCTAAGTCTAGTTTATCTGAAAAGTGCAGAGGTAAGTCTAGAAAGAGGTCTCTATGAGCCTGCATTGTTCAATGCCATCCATGCCCTTGAACTCGCTCTAAAATCTGCTCTACTGAAGAGACAACCCAGTAGTTGGAAAACCCATAATGTTGGTGGTATTTTTTCCAAACTTTTCAAGTCTGAGGTGAACGATGAGGATTGCAGGAGGATAAATGTCATTCTTTCCAAGTACAATCTTCCTAGATACCCATCCAATTATCTTCCAGATGCAACCGAGATTAAAAGAGATATAGCATTCATAAAAAGAATAATCTATGATATCATCCCAGAGCTCATAAGGTCATGAGAAAATCAGAAATCTCAACACAGCAAGATTAATCAAGCTATCCCTGCGCCTACAAACATTTAAAAAGATCTAGAAGTTCAGATAGAGAGAAGATGGGAGAGATGGATTACAGGAAAAAAAGATATAAGGAAAAACTTGAACTGGCAGAGGAGAGGATAAATGATATAGAGATGCTGCTGAAAGACTTTGACGATAAGTTCAGCAGATTGGCATGCTACAAAGCTTTTCAGGAACTTGTTGAAGCCATTTTTGATGTTGTGGCTATGCTTCTGAAAGATCAGGGAAAAATCGTGGAAGATGATTACACAAATGTTGAGAAAATCGAGAAAGGAGGGATAATAACTAAAGAGAATGCAGAGATATTGAGAGAGGCAAATGGTCTGAGAAATAGGATTATCCACAGATATAACAAAACCGATGACATGATAGCAAAGCAGTCCATGGAGAACCTTTTACCTCACCTCGAAAACATCTTGGAAAGGCTGGTGGAGGCATGGAAAAAGATCTCATGAGCAGAATAAAGAAAGATTTCGATTTTCTCAGGGATAAGAGAGAGGTGAAGGCTATCCTCCTTTATGGATCATATGCCAGAAATGAGCAGAATATCAGAAGCGATATAGACATATGCGTAGTAGCTCCCAAACTAAAAACCCCAAAAGAATTCGCTTCCCTTCTTGGAGAGATATGGAGAAATGTTGATGCAAACAAGTATGATGTTAGGATATTCGAGGAGTTACCACTCTACTTAAAGATGGAGGTGATCAAAAACCATGAGATCATCTTTTCCGTAAATCCGTATGAATTATCCTACTACTTCTATCACTACAGAAAGATATGGAATGACCAGAGTGTCAATTGGTTTGAGAAAAAGTAAATCATTTTAGAAGAGTATAATTGAAGTAAAGTTCAATAAAAGTCGTACTAAAATTGGAATGCATTTCAATTTTAGTAAAGATTAAATTCTGTGAACCGTTAACCGATAATTAATGACAGAGGCATATGTTGAAAGAGAGATAAAGGAAAAATTCGAGAAACTCATCGATGTGTATGGTGCAATCGCCCTCGTCGGAGCCAGACAATCAGGTAAAACCACATTTCTCAAAAGGCAGATGAGAGGTTACAATGCGTCGTATATCCTATTTGATGATCCCGACGCTAAAGACCTGTTCGAAAGTGACATCAAGAAATTCGAGATACAATACATAGAAGGGCATGACATAGCTATCCTCGATGAGATTCAGTACTGTAAAGATGCTGGAAGCAAATTGAAGTATCTGGTTGACAATGGCAGGAAGTTATGGATAACATCATCATCTGAGATTTTACTTTCAAAGGAGATATTGTCCTATCTTGTCGGAAGAGTATCCATATTGAGATTGTACCCTTTCTCTTTGAGAGAGTTTCTCTCTGCTAAGAACATAAAGGTAGTAACCGAGACAACCCTTAAAAGAGCAATATGGGAACATGCAATTTATGGAGGTTATCCAAAGGTCGTTCTTGAGAAAGATATCGAGGTGAAGAGGATACTCTTGAGAGATCTGTATGAGACAATGCTACTCAAGGACGTTGCTAGAAACTTTTCCATATCAGATATCGGTACTCTAGAAAGGCTATCCAAGTACCTCTCTTTGTCCATATCAGAAATACTATCTTATAAGAGATTGTCTGCCAGTTTGGGCGTGTCTTTCAAAACCATTAAAAGATATCTCGATGCGATGGAAAAAAGCTATCTGATAAAAAGGGTTCAGCCATTCTATACAAACAAGAAAAAGGAATTAACCAAACAACCGAAAATATTCTTCGTTGATACGGGATTAAGAAATGCGATAGCAAATCATTATGAACTTGATGGAAAGCTTTTCGAAAACTACGTTTTTACAGAGCTCCTAAAACTAGATTTAGAACCAAAATACTGGAGAACAAAATCAAAGGCGGAGGTGGATTTTGTGGTTGAGATAGATGGCAAGATTCTACCAATAGAGGTAAAATTGAGATATGACGGGAAGATAGAAAAGAGTCTGAGAAGCTTTATCTCGACATACAAGCCAGAGAATGCCATAATAGTCAATTACGAAGGTATTAAAGATGAGATCATGGTGGACAAGTGTAAAATAAGCGTTATTGATGTAAACGACCTGCCAAAAGTACTAAAACAAAAATCGCATACCGAAAACCATGGATATATCA
>CAZGUO010000002.1:20060-26491 GCA_964529185.1 uncultured Thermoplasmatales archaeon | reverse complement strand
CTGGATGCACATTTGCGTGCCCAGGCCAGCCGCCCACGTCGGCTTTAATCAGGCTGAATGTTACTTTCATCTACTCCACCTCCACTATGACAACACCGAACCAATATTTAAAAGGTTTGTTCAATAAAATTTCTGTCCATACTAACAGTTTTAAATCTCTTGTTCCTTATGGGGAGTAGATGGTGCTCAAGATCTTCAATACTCTAACTGGGAAGAAAGAGGAGTTTCATCCCGTTGAGGAAGGAAAGGTGAAGATGTATGTATGTGGAATGACCGTATATTCCGATGCCCATCTGGGTCATGCAAGAACCTATCTCGCTTTCGATATTGTGAGGAGATATTTGGAGTATAAAGGCTATAAGGTCATCTATGTTCAAAATATAACGGATGTTGATGACAAGATAATAAGATATGCAAACGAAAAGGGCATGGATCCCCTTGAGTATTCGAGGTATTATACGGAGAGATGCCTAAGCGATATGGATGCTTTTGGGATAAGGAGAGCCGATATTTACCCTAAAGCCTCTGAGCATGTCGATGACATGATAGAGATGATCAAGAAGATCATAGAAAATGGCTATGCTTATGTTTCGGATGGTGATGTTTACTTCTCCGTTGAAAAGTTCAAGGATTATGGAAAGTTATCAAAGCAAAGAATAGAAGAGATGAAAGCCGGTGCAAGGGTTGAGCCTGGAGAGAAAAAGAGAAATCCTCTGGATTTTGCCCTGTGGAAATCTGCAAAACCTGGAGAACCAAAATGGCAAAGTCCCTGGGGTGAAGGCAGGCCAGGATGGCATATAGAATGTTCTGTGATGAGTACAAAGTACCTTGGTGTGCCATTTGATATACATGGAGGTGGGCAAGATTTAATATTCCCACATCACGAGAATGAGATAGCTCAAACGGAAGCAGCCTATGGAAAAGGATTTGCGAATTACTGGATGCATGTCGGTTTGTTAAAGATCAAGGGAGAGAAGATGTCAAAATCTTTAGGTAACATAATCTCTATAAGAGATGCCATAAAGATTTACGATCCCGAAGTGATAAGGTTTTTCTTTGCAAGCATGCATTATAGGTCTCCACCAAACTTCACTGAAGAGGCTATTGAAAGTGCAAAGAGATCTCTGGAAAAGATCTACAGGGTTTACAATCTTTTGAGGTATTACGAAAGGAAGGGGAAAGGAGAGGAGGATAAAGAGGTAGAAGAGTTTGTAAAAGAGTTGAAGACAAAATTTGAGGAGGCAATGGATGATGACTTCAATACTCCTTTGGCATTAAAATCGATATTTGAGTTTGTAGATAAGATAAACAACAAATTGAAAGATAAAGATCTCGGTCCCGAATCCTGTAGAATCGCAAGAGAGGCCCTTTCTGAGCTATGCAATATACTGACTTTACTTCAGGATGTTGAGGAAGAGGAGATAGATGTTGAGAAAATAAGAAAATTGCTCGAAAATTATGGGATAGATATAGATATCGAATCTGGTGAGGAGGGCATCGAGATTTTACTTGAAAAGAGGCAGGAAGCAAGGAAGGAGAGAAATTGGGAACTCGCTGATTCTATAAGGGATGATCTCAACAAATTGGGTATAGAGATTGAGGATACTAGGAGAGGGAGTGTATGGTATAAAAGAAGGAGATTATGAAAAGGGTGTTGGTAGGTTTTGATGGATCTGATGGAGCTGAAAAGGCTCTGAGTAGAGCGTTGGATCTTGTTGAGGAGGGCGGCGAACTTATCTTGCTTGCCGTTATTCCCGGTAAAGAGGAAAAGAGTTTTGTTGATAGCAATGCCTACAGGATGGTAAGATTAAGGGCTGAAGAGATGATCAAGGAAAAGATAAGGGAGATCGGGGAGAGAGATTTTAGTGTAAGAGGTATCGTAGAGGTAGGTGAGGCAGGGGATAAGATCATAGAGGTGGCAAACAAATTGGATTGCGATTTGATAATTCTAGGGAGAAAGGGACATAGCGAGATAAGACCAGATGTTCTAGGTAGTGTTGCAGAGAAGGTAGTAACGCTTGCTCACAAGCCTGTTATGATTGTAAGATGATCACTTGCCTCTTCTTCCGTGTGCTCTTATACTTGGTCTTACCTTTTCTGCTCCTTTACCCTTGTTTCTGAGACCTCTGCCCTTCTTTCCAGCAGATGTCAATCCCCTGAAGGCTCTTCCCCTATTAGCTGGTCTACATATCCAGTTTATCTTTGGATCGTTTTTTATAGCAGGATGATGGGGATCAACGAGTATAACCTCGTAATATTTATGCGTGCCATCCTCTCCAACCCAGTAAGAATTCAGCACCTCCAGGTTTGGATACTTTCTTGCGGCCCTTTCCTCAGCTATCCTCTGCAAACTTTTGCCTGGCGTTATCTTGACCAAGCCCATCTTAGATGGTTTTCTTCCTCCTCTGATTGCTGGCTTTCTTCTGGCTCCGCGTCGCACCCTTACCCTTACTATTATGAATCCTTGCTTTGCTTTGTAACCCAGTGCCCTTGCCCTGTCTAATCTCAAGGGTTTTTCTACTCTGACTATACTCTCTTCTTTTCTCCACTGGATTAGCCTCTGCTTGTAAGGTGAATAGAAGCTTTTATCTGGTCTCTTCCACTGCTCCGCTATGTATTGGTATAGAGATCTGGACATTTTATCACTCTTGGGCTAAATGGAATAGAGTTACCCTTTAAATCTTTAACCCATATTTATCTTTATGCTCTCTGGAAAAAATGCTCTCATCACCGGTGCATCCAGGGGAATAGGAAGGGCAATAGCCATCAAGTTTGCAGAGAATGGAGCATTTGTTGGCATAAACTACAATAGAAGCGAGGACAAAGCAAAAGAAGTATTGAAAATTGTGAAAAGCAAGGGAGGAGAGGGAATTCTGCTAAAGGGAGATGTCTCTTCACCCAAAGATTGTAAGAAGATTGTTGATGATTTCGTAGGTGAAAGAGAGAGTATAGATGTTTTGGTTCTTAATGCTGGAATATATGAGAGGGGTGGCTTTCTGGAAATAGATGAGAAAAGATGGGAAAGAGTAATATCAACCAACCTCTCCAGCTGTTATTACATTCTCAAGTTTGCCATACCACACATGAAGGAAGGAGGTAGCATAATCTTCATCTCTTCTCAACTTGCATTCAAAGGTAGCAGGCATGGCGCAGACTATGCTGCAAGCAAAGCGGGAATGCTTGGACTGATGAGGAGTTTGGCTTTGGAGTTAGCTCCAAAGATAAGGGTAAACGCGGTTGCTCCTGGCACTATAGATACTGATATCATATCGGGTTATACCCAAGAGATGAGAGAGAAGAGGATATCTGAGATCCCTCTCAGAAGATTAGGAAAACCTGAGGATGTTGCAAATGTTTGTCTCTTTCTGGCATCAGACCTTTCCAGTTATATAACTGGTGAAGTGATCAACGTGAATGGTGGACTATACATACACTGATATCAACAGCTTGAGAGCTATATTTCTGCAAATTTTATATACTTTGATCTTGATGTAAAATTGGAGTGGTGAGGAGATGGTGGATATCGAGGGATTAAGGGATGCATTTAGAAAATTCAGGGAAGAATTCTGGGAAGATGTAACAGATTTAAACCTTAAGAAAGGAGGGGTGAAACTGGAGGAGATAAAGACCAAGATGACGAGAAGTTCCTATTTTAAGGCGGTACAAGATTTTGCGAGAGAGAAGGGATGGGAGATAGAGAATCTGGATTTGAAGATTTCCGCTATGAGAGAAGGGAAGACTGTAGAGTTGAATTTGGTGGAATGCGAGGGAGAGGATACTCTCTTTATAAAGCCCTGGAGCAAAGTATTGGAAGAATTGAAGAAACTAGAAGACTAGATGTTTCAGCATCCTTCTGGCTACCTCTTCGGCTGTATCTTTGCCGGCTAGAATTTCGGAGAGCTTCCAGCCGAATAACAGGGCTGTAGATGGCCCTCTACTGGTAACGATGTTTCCATCTACAACTACAAGATCTTCTGTGAATTCTGCACCTCCATTCTTTATTTGGTCTTCCATTCCTGGATATACCGTTGCCTTCTTTCCCTTAAGTACGCCTGCATGCGCCAAAACCGTTGGAGCGGCACATATAGCTGCTATTAGTTTTCCTTTCTCATTTGCTGTCTTTACAAGATTTAGAACCTTTTCGTTGTTTTTCAGATTTATGTAACCTGGAGAGCCGCCTGGCAGTATTATGGCATCATAGTCATCTATACTTATCTCATCCAGATGTTTATCCGGTATGATCTTTACTCCATGGGAGCCTTCAACAAAGTCTTTTTCTGTCCCCGCTATATCGGTTTGAACATTACTTCTTCTGAGGATATCGACTACGCTGAGAGCTTCGATCTCTTCGAAACCATTTGTTAAGATTACAACCGCTCTTTTCATCTTTGCTCCCCCTACCCCAGAACGAAATTCAATTTAAAATATTGATGTATATCTGTTTTTCGATGAAAGAGCTGAAAGTTAGGAGTAGATTTAGAGAGGAGATGATAGATATAACCGAGGAGATTGAAAAGTTTGTGAGGGAAGAGGAGTTGAGGAATGGCTTTATTGTTTTATATGTGCCCCACACAACCGCTGGTTTGGTAATAAACGAGGGGTTTGATCCTGATGTTAGTAAAGATTTGATAGAGATATTAAAGAGGTTAATACCTAAAGATGGAAATTATAGGCATGCCGAAGGAAACAGTGATGCTCACATAAAATCTGCAATCCTAGGAGAAAGTAAGATTATACCCGTTAAGGATGGAAGGCTTTTACTTGGGACTTGGCAAAGGGTATTCTTCTTTGAGGGAGATGGACCTAGAAATAGAAGAGTTATTTTAGGTGCAATTCATTCCTGATCTCATGCTCTACTATATCCATGGCTATAATTCTAGTCCAAACAGCAGAAAAGGCATTCTTTTCAAGGAGAAGCTTGGAGCGGTTCCATTGAAGTATATGGAAGGAGATAAGGTTGTTGTGGAGGATTGTTTAAAAAGGATAAAAGAATCCATAGAGAAGGATACAAAGATTATGCTTATAGGTTCATCGTTTGGTGGTTTCTTATCTGCAAGGATTGCTTTAGAGAATAGAAATGTTAGAAAGATAATCTTGCTTAATCCAGCAGTCATACCTCCTGATGTTGATTTGTCTGGATATGATCTCCCTGGGGAGATTGTAGAAGACATACAAAGTTCTGGATTGTTCGAGAGAAAGATACCATGCGAGGTCTTCATAATAATGTCAACGAGAGACGAGCTTATACCGAAAGATTGGATATTGAGGTTTGCCATGTTTCAAGAAGCTGTGGTGAAATTCATAGAAGATGATCATAGAATGAACAGAAACTTAGAAAAACTGCCGGAGATCATATCTGGTTTCCTCTGATTGTTTAAAGGGGTATTCTCAATTGAGCTTTCGAGATCTTTTAATCTGCGCCTCTCCTGCAGAGGATATCGTGATGACCAAAACTTTTAAGAAGAGGTGGCTCCATGCAACCAGCGGATGAGGGGAATGGCTAATATGAGATCTTTAATCATAGGCCTAATAATTACTGCTCTCTTGATAACCAGCGCAGGCATTTACACTCTTTTGAGTTTTCATAGAGAGGTTGTACAACCTGGTCAAGAGGAGGAATCAAGTCAACCAGCGGTAGCTAGCTCAGTAAAACCTAGAGATGCGGTGAATGGCTTCGCATTCAAGATCTCCAAGGAAATGTACAAGAACTTCAGCAAGGAGAACCTTTTCATATCTCCGTATAGCATCTTCACAGCCCTTGCTATGACCTATGAAGGAGCAAAAGGAAAAACCGCAGAAGAGATGAGGGAGGTTCTGTGCATAGAACAGGATAATGAAACGTTCCATGAATATGTCAAGATGCTCTATGATCTCTTCAATGAAAATAATATAAGCACAGCCAATGCATTATGGCCCAGAATAGGCTTGCAACTGGTTCAGGATTATGTTAATGTGATAAGAAATTTCTATAATGGAGAGATCAAACCGATGGATTTTTCAGATCCAGAGAAGGCATCTAGGATAATAAATGATTGGATCGAGAATCAAACGAAAGGATTGATAAAGGATATGATTCCTCCAGATGCAATTGATCCATATCTTACAACCTTGATACTTACAAATGCGATCCACTTCAAAGGAATATGGAAAGTCAAGTTTGATGAGGCAAATACTACAGATAGGGAATTCACAACAGCGGATAACGAGGTTATTAAAGTTCCAACAATGTGCCTGAAAGGAGTTTATTTCAATTATACCGAGAATGATCTGATGCAAGCTCTAGAGTTGCCTTACGAGAATTGTAGTATTTCCATGCTGATAATCCTTCCAAAAGAAGATTATAACCTGTCGAGTGTACTCGATTACCTGAATGAAAGCAACTTCTTACAGCTTGTTCAATCGATGCATGAAACCAAGGTAGATGTTTACCT
>CAZGUO010000002.1:7071-19960 GCA_964529185.1 uncultured Thermoplasmatales archaeon | reverse complement strand
CATCCTTTTCTGTTCACCATATTCCATAAGGATACTGGAACGATACTGTTCATGGGAGGCGTTGTTGATCCTCGAAGTGATTAGAGGAAGTGATCAAAGTTGACTTTGATCACTTAAAAGATATCCCAAGATCTATCAGCATTCTTGCCATATTTTCATCATCTAAAATCTTGAAAAGATCTTCTTCTCCGGAGATAGGTCTAGCTCTCGCTATTCTCAAAGCTCTCTTCCTGCCTATGCCCGGTATTGCTTCCAGGGTATCGATGGGAATCTTATTTATTTCTAGAGGATACGGCATACCTGTTACGGATCTGTATCCATAATCTATGATCTTGACATCCATGAATTTGTTCAGTTCTAGTTTTCCTGGTATTCCAACCAGTATGGGATAACTTCCTAACTGTCTAGCAAAAGTGATCTTACCAATATGGATCTCTGCATAAACATCTCTCATAACCGTTCCAAGAGGAAGGATCCTCTTCAGCATCTCCCTATCTATCTCTTCTCTAACCCTCTTTTTGAATCTCTTAAAAATCTCTCTGTGTTTTTTGATGATCTTTTCTCCAACTTTATACATCTTTGTTCCTGGCAGAGGTATGACCTGCCTCAAGTTTATCCTTCTGATCATCAGCCCTCTGTCCAATATCTCTTTCAACAAATTGAAGTTATGAACAAACGTCTCTTTACTTTCCCCTTTAAGACCGAATACAAAATTCAATCCTGGCAAAAGTTCGGGTAAGCCATTATATCCTCTTCTACCTCCAACCTCATTCAATATCTCAACAGCCTTTATGACATCTTCAGGATAGGCCTTGAGATTGTTCTCCTTTATAACCTTGGGATCTGCACTCTCCACGCCAAACGCAGCAACATCGCCCGGCGTGTGATATTTGCATATGATCTTTGCTATCTTCTTACTCTCCTCTGGATACTTAGCTATAACTCCAGGGTTTGCATTGTCTATATGCAGGGTCTTCAGGTTTGGTGCCACCTTCCTTATTCCTTTGAATAATCTTTCTATAGCTTCCGGATTTGGTCTGGGAAACTCTTCCTTACCCACATCTTTGGCATTATACGAGAATATGCAAGGTTGATTTCCTATTCTGAAATGTCTTACTCCGTTATCGTATAATGCTCTAATCTCCTCGACTATATCCTCTTCGGGTCTAAAATCTGGTAAGCCTTTCAGAGGTTCTGCACAGAATGAGCAACCTCCAGATATGGATCTTGGACATCCTCGGTATGTTTCTATCTCGGCGATCAGATAATCTGGATAGTTCTGGTGTTGCTTTACTATTTCTGCTCCTTTTATCGCAAAATTTCCGATCTCTTTGGCGCTTTCTCTCCTTGCACATAGATCTGCACTTTCTCCTTCTTTAAGAAAATCTCTGATAAATATCTCTGGATCTCCTTTTACTACAAAATCAAATAACTCTCCCAGTTCCCTTGTCCTACTGCCTCCTCCTATACCAAAACCAAATATGGCAGCGGGTCCACACAGAATTTTTACTGGTTTTGCTAGATTTTCGAGATATCTCCTTGTTTCTTTGGGATGGGCTGGATATGTTGATAGATATTTCCCTGGCACGATCATGCCAGCTATAACTACAAGTATCTCAACTCCCTCGATGGTTTTCGATTTTTCTGTTCCTTTCCTGAGATCATCTATAGTTAAATATCTCACATCTATACTTTTATCGACGCTCCAGATTGCGCCAGCTATGTATCGTGGATATGGACTTATGTATGGAGGTACTCCGAGGCATGTCGGCTCATCTATATAGCAATCCAATATAGCTATCTTCATTCTCTTCTCGCCAATAACTTTATCGAGCAAAGATTATGCTTCTCATCAAACCACTCGCATCTCACGCCCAAACACTTAACCAGATTTCCTTGCCTGCTCATCAGAGGGCAGTATCCGTTCATGTAGTGAAAATAGACATACAGATAAATCTTGGTTTCTATCCTCCCTCAACTGGAGGAAATATCGCCAACTCATCCCCATCTTTGAGTTCTTCGTCTCCTTTTGCATACTTGTGATTCAAAGAATAAAGGGTGGAATTTTCTAATTCTCTTAGTCCTGGATATCTTTCTATGAGTTTTCTCATAACGTCTTTTATTGTTGCTTTCTCTTCTATCTCGATTTCCATCTCTCTGGTTCCCACGATCTCTCTATGTGCAGAATAGAATCTCAGTTTCACCTTCATCCACACACCTCACATTCAGGATCTCTTTCTATCTCTATCCTCTCGAATACAAGGTCTCTCGCATCATACACCAACATACTCCCTGCAAGAAGGTTTCCTATTCCTGTTACATACTTTATAACCTCAGTTGCCTCAATCAGTCCTATTACTCCAGCAGTTACGCCAATTATTGATTTGTCTTTACTGTAAACGTTTTCTCTAAATATGCACTTAAGGCAGGGCGTCTTTCTTGGTATTATAGTCGTAACCTGACCAGAAAAGCCCCTGCAAGCTCCATGAATCATGGGTTTATCTAGATCTACTATCGCCTTATTGACTATGAATCTGGTCTCAAAGTTATCCAGGCAGTATATAACTAGATCAACATCTCCAATCAAATCATATATATTGCTATCGTTGATCTCTTCACTTAGACCTTCTATTTCTATCCCGCTATTCATACTCTTTAGCTTCTTCTCTGCGATTTTTGCTTTCCATTTGCCTATGTCTTTTTCATCATACAGGATCTGTCTGTTTAAGTTGCTTTCTTCTACCATGTCTCTGTCGATCAATCTTATATAACCTATCCCGGCCGCAGTGAGATATGTAGAAACTACCGAGCCCAGTCCTCCTAATCCCAATATAACAACACTTGCCCTTGATAATTTCTCTTGCGCCTTCTCTCCAAAACCAGGTATGATTATTTGTCTCTCATATCTCCTTGGAAACATGCATACACCTCATACTATCATAAATATCAATATTCAGATACCAAGGATGTTGCAATTATAACTATTTCTCTTTGACATAAATAGGATTGTCAGCAATATGCTATAACTTTTAACAGACCCAAGAATGAACATAACAGGACTGTACCTGGTACAAACTAATGTACAAAACCCCTCTTATGTGGATCCAAGGATAAGAGCAGAGATTGGCTCATTGAGTTGATTGTAAAAGATTTTCCAGCAAATTTACAAGAATGCTGCCTTTTCCCCAGGAGATCCTCCTCTCTTTAATACCTCGCATATTCTGCAAATCTCTTCATCTATGGTTGTTTCTCTTCTCGCTATGCGTTCAGCAGATTGTTTTATCATGCCCATAACGTTTTTATCTATCTCAAATGCCTTCCCTCTTTTATCAGATAAGTATTGTGAGACTGCAGCATCCGTCAAATCGAGTATTCTAGCTATTTCTCTGTTACTCATTCCATATTCTTCTGATAGGATTCTCACTATTTCTCTCCTAAGGGAGGGTATAACATATTTTGCTATAAACTCACATGGCAGGCTCATCTCTACCAAAAGCTTATATACAGTATCTCTATTTAGAGTTAACGCCGTTAATGGTGATAGTATGAAGATAACAAAAGACACAACCATAGCCGAGGCTGTGAAATATCCAAGGGTGGCGGAGATATTGGCAAAGTATGGAGTGGCCTGTTTCGGCTGCCCCATGATGAGTTTGGAAAGGATAGAGGATATAGCTAGAATTCATGGGGTTGACATAGATAACCTATTAAAGGAGTTGAACGATGCGATAGAGAAAAATGGGTAGGATATTAACGTGTCCTTTCTGCGGATTTAGATTCGATTTGAGTTATGGGAGAACTTTTGCCTGTAGAGGCTGTTCCTTCTCACCAATAGAAAGTTGTGGTTTTGCAAGATGCCCAAAATGCGGAAGGGAATTCAAAATTTAGAAAAAGTTTGCCATCTCTTCTTAGAAATTAGACAAAAAGTTTATATACAACTTGTATATTTTGTCTTAAAAGCATATCGAAAAGTTTAAAACTTAATGTGGGGGATTTCTGATGGAAGATTCGAAAAAGAAGAAAAGACCAACTGTAGAAGAGATAACAAAATGTCCAGAATGTGGAAGCACAAATATTAGAAGAGATTACTCCAGAGGAGAATTGGTTTGTGAAGATTGCGGTCTAGTTATTGATGAAAACATAATAGATATGGGTCCAGAGTGGAGAGCATTTGATGCGGAGCAGAAGGAGAAAAGAGCGAGAACGGGTGCGCCTTTGACTTATACGATCCATGACAAGGGACTAAGTACTGTAATAGGATGGAAGAATAAGGATTCTTACGGAAAATCTATACCAACTAGAAGTAGAGCTCAGCTTTATAGATTGAGAAAGTGGCAAAGAAGAATAAGGGTATCTAATGCAACTGAAAGAAACCTAGCTGTAGCCCTTTCTGAGCTTGATAGAATGGCATCAGCGATGGGTCTACCTAGGAATGTAAGAGAGACTGCTGCAATGATATATAGAAAGGCTGTCCTGAAGAATCTTATAAGAGGTAGAAGTATCGAGGGGGTTGCTGCTGCAGCTCTCTATGCTGCGTGTAGGCAATGTGGTGTACCTAGAACTTTGGATGAAATAGCGGAAACATCCAGAGTATCAAGAAAAGAGATAGGTAGAACCTATCGTTTTATAGCAAGAGAGCTTGGATTGAAGCTTCTACCAACATCTCCTCAGGACTATGTATCAAGATTTTGTAGCGAGCTCAAGCTTAGTGGAGATGTTCAGGCAAAGGCTTTAGAGATCCTTAAGGAGGCTGCAGATAAAGAGCTTACCTCTGGGAGGGGACCAACAGGGGTTGCTGCTGCAGCAATATATATAGCATCTATCCTGTGTGGAGAAAGAAGAACACAGAGAGAGGTAGCCGATGTTGCTGGTGTTACAGAGGTTACGATAAGAAATAGATACAAAGAGCTTGCCGAGAGGCTAAACATAGACATCATTTTATGAGCAGTTGGAAAGAGGAAAGAAAGAGGGATTTTTACTACAGGGAAGCAAAGAGGCTTGGATACAGAGCTAGGTCCGCATTTAAGCTGATAGAGATGCAAAAGAAGTTTGGAATCATAAAAAAGGGAGACCTCGTCATAGATCTAGGCGCCTCCCCAGGCGGATGGAGCCAAGTAGCTCTGGAATACTGTAATAATAGAGTTATAGGTATCGATATCCTCCCTGTCAGGAAACTGGATGGTTTGACTTTTATAAAAGGGGATGTTACATCAGATGATACAAAGAAGAGAGTGAAGGAGGAACTGGGAGAGGAAAAGGCTGATGTTGTTCTATCAGATCTCTCCCCTAACCTTTCTGGAAATAGGTATCTGGATCAGGCTAGAAGTTTCTGGCTATGCATGAAGGCTCTAGAGTATGCTGATGAATTTTTAAGAGAGGGCGGAAGATTTGTTTGTAAGGGTTTTGAGGGTAGCGATCTAAACGAGTTTTTAAAAGAAGTTAAAAGGAGGTTTAGGGTTGTTAGAAAATTTTCTCCAAAAGCTTCAAAGAAGAGGAGCAGAGAGGTATACATTATAGCTTTGGGTAAAAAGTCATCTTGACTCCTTCCATACTTTGAAAATAACAGCTACCACAACTACGATAAGTAGAATTGATAGCGCTACTACAATATTCGAAAATGCTACCTTTGCAAAATATGCTATGGCAAAGCACCCTATGAAGGCTCCTAATGTTACAGCTGACCAGGTTGTTACCGCTCTCATTCCTATGAGTCTGCCAAGTATAGATCCAACTAGACCTCCGGAGCCTTGGAGAGGTACCATGACAAAGAGTACTATACCTATAAATTTCAAAGGCCTGACCCATGCATACTTCCTGCTCCCTTTCCTGCCAAGTTCTTCAACTTTTTTTATAAATCTGCCTAGTATAGGTATCTTCTTTACAAGATCGTAATTCCAGACTACGAAAAGAGAAACCACACTATCTATGAGGGCTATGGAAAAAGCCATTATGTTGGGATCGATAGGCGAGATGTGGATATTTGCATTTACTATCGGGACAAAAATATCGCCGCCAGCAATACCTATAGGTATTACAGATTCTTTCCCAAGTGGAGGGAAGAAGTAAGCCATGCAGAGATACCAGTATTTCATTCTCGTATCTGGATCTAGAGACAAACCTATAGCTAAAAGGGTGCATATCCCTATTGCGGGAGGTATAAGTATCTTGGCTAAAGTTACTAACAACTTTTTGATATCCATACTAACTCCTTCCAACAACTATACATGCATGATCTTTAGCATAGGGATCTAACTCTATAACTTTCTTGACATTGTAGCCTCTCTCCCTCAAATCTTTCATAACCCTTCTGTAGATCTCTCTCGGTTTGGCTGAGACATCAATGCTTCTGGATTTTACCATTATTATTCCTTCCCCTCCTTTCCTCAGGAACTTGTCACAGTTTTTTACAAATATATCAACCTGGTTTCTCTGGGAAATATCCTGATATACTATATCAACTTTTGGAACTATATGCTGAAACCTCTCCGGATGATTAGCATCATCGAGTATAGGAAATATATTGTCCCTCCTCTCACATAACTCTAGAAGCTTTTTCATAGAAAGAGGAGATATTTCTACAGCATATATCTTGCCCTCATGTAATATGTCTGATAGATGGCTTACGGTTGTACCGGTTGCGGCTCCCAAGTACAGTAGCTCTGAATCTTTCCTAAGATCTATCTTCAATCCCAAAATCAGCGCTGCAGAAAGTTTGCTTCTGTAAGGATTCCATGCTCTCAGCCTAAGTCCCCCTCTCCTTATTATCTTCTCTCCATACACACTTTTATCGTCAAACCTTTCAGGGATTATTGTAAATATCTTTTTCTTTTCTACCACCAAGTTTTCCATCTTCTGTTCGGATTAAGTTAGGGGAGATAAAGGTTTTGCAAAAGATTTAAGCTTGCCTTGATTTTTCGAGTTTTATGCTCAAGAGATCTCCTCTCCATGATTTACATGTCGAGCTTGGTGCAAAATTCACGGAATTTTCTGGTTATGAGATGCCTCTTTACTACTCCTCTATAAAGGATGAGCATCTGACCGTGAGAAAGAACGTTGGTCTTTTTGATGTCTCCCATATGGGCAATGTATGGATATCTGGAAGAGATGGCGCAGATCTTTTGAGTGTTGCAACGGTAGAAGATGCAAATAGAATACCTGTAGGCATGGGCCAATACACCGTTATTCTGAGGGAAGATGGCACTATAATAGATGACACCATCTTTCTCCATCTGGAAGATGGATTTATGCTTATACCAAATGCTGGAAGAGATGAGATTGTTACAGATTGGCTTAGAAAGATTAGAGATCGTTTTGGTTTCGATGCAGAGATTGAAAACATATCAGGAAACACAGCTATTCTTGCGATTCAAGGACCGAAATCGAGAGAGGTTCTACAGAAGATATCATCTATAGATCTTTCTCAGCTCAAACTTTTTGGTTGTTGCAGAGCAGAGTTTGAAGGTGTTGAATGCATAGTGTCCAGAACCGGCTATACTGGAGAGTTGGGTTATGAACTTCAGGTAGATATTGAGAAGGATGTTCACGATCTATTCATGAAGATTTTAGAAATAGGAAAAGATTGTGGCATAAAGCCAATAGGGCTTGGTGCGAGAGATAGCTTGAGATTAGAAAAATGCTTTGTCCTTGCTGGAAACGAATTTGAAGGAGGGCGCACGCCCCTAGAAGCGAATCTAAGTTTCACGATAAACTGGGATCATGATTTTATTGGGAAAGATGCCCTGCTCAGACAGAAGGAAGAAGGAGTGAAAGAGAGATTGACCTATCTGAAATGTGTGGAGAAAGGCATACCAAGGCATGGTTACGATGTTGAAAAGGATGGTAAGAAGGTTGGTAAGGTTTCTAGCGGAGGGTTGTCGCCTTGCTTGAATACGGGAATAGCGATGGCGTATGTAAAAGCTGAGTACAGAAAAGTTGGAGATTTCCTGGACATAGTGATAAGAGGGAAGAAGGTTAAAGCAGAGATAGTGAAACCGCCTTTTGTTGGGAAGGAATGCGGAAATATTTAAATCTGCTTCTCCTTTTCCCAATTGATTGCCATGAGCGAGGTAAGAGATGATTTGAGGTATACAAAAACGCATGAGTGGGTTAAAGTGGAAGGAAACATTGCAAAAGTGGGCATAACAGACCATGCTCAAAGTGAGCTAACGGATGTGGTGTTTGTTGAGTTACCAGAAATAGGAAAAGAAGTCAAAAAGGGTGAAGAGGTCTGTACCATAGAATCTGTGAAATCCGTTGCTGAGGTATATTCTCCTTTGTCCGGGAAGATTATCAATGTGAATAAAGATCTAGAAAATTCTCCAGAGAAGTTGAACAAGAGTCCCTACGAAGAGGGTTGGTTGTTTGAGATGGAGATAAAGGATGAGAAGGAGCTCGATGATTTACTCTCTCCAGACGAATATAGAAAACTGATATCCTAGCCTTCTCTATTCTTCAAATAGGAAATCAAACCTCCCGCTTTCATTATCTCGAATTCCAAACTCGTTACCGGAGATCCTTTCAAAGTGATGTTCTTTTCTATATCTCTTATCTCTCCGCTCTCCAAATCTACTTCTAGCATATCTCCCTCATCTATCATATCGACATCTTTACATTCCATTATTGGGAGTCCTATATTCACAGCATTTCTGTAAAAGATTCTTGCAAAGCTTTTGGCTATAACCAGACTTATTCCACAACCCTTTATTGCTATGGGTGCCTGCTCCCTCGAAGATCCGCAACCGAAGTTTTTACCCGCAACGATGATGTCTCCTTTATTAACTCTTTTAGCAAAATCTTCCTTTCCTGGGACACCCTCCATAGCATGCTTTCCCATCTCTTCTACATCTGTTAGCGTTAGATATGCTCCTGGGAAAATCTGATCGGTATCTATGTTATCTCCAAACTTCCATGCCTTTCCTCTGATCTTCATGGTGAAAGACAGAAAATATCTGACTTAAAAACTTTTTCAAGAATATTTATATCTGGAAGAGTATAATATTGTACCGTGAAAAGAGGTCTTCAGGCTATCCTGTTGTGTTCATTGCTTTTTCCTTTCTTTAGCATGCCATCCATAGCATGTAAAGATGTGATCGTTGTAGGTGATGCAACAGCGGGAGATTTTAATATCCTCATGAAAGTTAGGGACCCCAGTAGACCTGGACCTCAGGTTCTATGTATAGTAGAATCTGGATATAGATATAGGTATCATCTGCCAGGCATCAAAGGGATTGAGAGAGAGTACATTGTTAAGCATAGATTCATAGGGGTTGTAACAAAAGGTGATGCGCCACCAAATATAGTTAAAGCAGGGATAGCATTGAGTGATGCTGGTATAGCCTATGGAGATGCTGATTCTCCATCTTTCTGGATCAACCCTCTTAGAACTTCCTGGGATGATTTTGATTGGATAAGGTATGCATGCCAATCTGCGAGTAGTGAGGAAGAGGCTATAGATCTACTGAAAGAAGTTGTGAACATGCACGCGCCAGGCGTGTCTGAAAATCTTTTCGTCGTTGGCCCAAGGAAGGCATATGTGATGGAAGGAGATGCTGTCAGATATAGTGTAAAGGAGATAAAAGATGTGCTGGTTATGTCAAATTATCCAAAAGACTTGTGGAAGTACCGGTTACTTAAAAGATTGTTTATATCTAAGTCCTTCGATTTTGAGAAAGTATGCTCTGCCGGGAAAGGGTCGGTAATTAGATTGGGAGGGATTCTTGGCGTTAAGGTATTGGGTGTAGGTAAAAATGGAGTGTATGTAAAATTGTGGCCCATGGGAAAAAAGATATTTATCAAGATAGGGGAGGGGAAAGTTGTCGGTCCCTTCTGGATTGATGCGCTAGGAACAGATGGAAGGTTGGTCAATCTAAGGATCTGTTATAAATACAAAGTATGGGAAGAAGAGATTCTAAACAGATTAAAAGAGAGATATGGAAAGATAGATGTGAAGGATCTCATGAATCTATCAAGGTTACATGCCGATGACATTAAGGGAATCAGGGGAATGTGTGAAAGGTTCAACAAGGCTACTGCTATATGTAAAATTCCATACAAGCATTTTGAATATTTGAGTTGTATGTGGTTTGCTCCTGATCAATGTTCATCTATCTATATTCCAGTGCATGTGTGTTGCAAAGAGATTTTTGATCCTTATGAGAATGGAGATGCTGCAAGATTGGCTAGAGAGATCTTGGATCTTTTTGGGCATGGCGGATTTTCGAGTTATGCTAACAAAGTTGAGAGTATTTTTATAGAGGAGGTTGAAAGAGCTGAAGAGATAGCAAGGAGTTTGATTAAGAAAGGAAAAGACCCCTCTGAGTTTCTCACGAATATTGATCTTGAGTTGCAAAAACAAGCATACTTAACTGAATTGTTTGTTGTTTCTCTGAAAAAGGAAGGTAAAGTTATTCCTGTAATATGGGGCAAAGATTACACATCTAGCGTATCGAGGTTTTTTGCTCTCTCAGATGATCTGAATAGGAAGAATTTGGAACTACTCGGTGAAATAACAAAGAGTATCGCCAGGTTGCGTTTTGAAGAAATGAAGGTTACTGGTAATCTGAGCGATTGCAAAGTTAAGCTTTTCGAGAACGGTATAGAGGAGATAGATAAAGGTGATTTTGAACAAGGTTTTTTAAAGATACATGCCTTTCTATCAGGCGAGTACACAGGAAAAATAGGGCGTAACCAAAGTAAAGCAGATTTGGTAATTTTTATCTTGGTATTTCTGTTCTTCCTTTTGGTTATTTCTATCGTTATCTTGACTCTGATAAGAAATAAAATTTGCCTTTTTTCTAAGTAAATCGAAAATCTTTATAAGTTTTGTATGCATGCTGGATTCTGCATGTCCTTCGAGATCAGGATAGTTAGTAACACTCCTCTAACTGGAGAGACTGATCTGGAGAAGGCAACAAAGACATTCCTTTATCAGATAGGGTATCTCTCAAAAGGAGCTGACCCGGAGATTCCTTTCAGGATCTTTTTCGATTTTTTCCTGAAGCATCCAACAAAAGCTTGGATGGTTGAGGAGATAGCAAATGAGTTGAAGGTTTCCAAACCAACGATATACAGGCATCTAAACAAACTCAAGGGTTTGGATATACTGGAAGATGTTCAGATCACCGATGAAAGCGGACAAAGCAAAAAGGCTTACAGGCTAAGATATGGTAACTTCGCTAAAGCTTGGAATTTCGTTGAGGCTCACGTGAAGGTAGCTTTAGAGAATTACGGTAAAACTGTAGAGCATATACAGAGGTTGCTTGAGGAGAGGTGATTCTTGTGGAGAAAAAGAAGGGATGGAGATTAACAGAAGGATCGATATACAGGATTATATCCATAGGTGCAAAGGATTCTGTAATAGAGACCGAGGGAGTATTCAGAGGTTTTGCAACCTTGGGATTGGATGATGTAGGACTTTGTATAGAGCAGAAGAAGGGAAAAAAGAAAATGTTGAGGATCATACCTCTCCAAGTTATTCTGGCAATAGATGTTATATCTGAAAAGAAAGAGAAAAAGAAGGAGGATGAGGATGAAAATCTACCTGGTTTCTACACATAAAAAAATCAATTTATATAGAAGTTTGTCTATATTATTTATGTAATGGCAAAGAGAAAGCCGATCATAGAGTTTCAACATGTAACGAAGATATACAGCGGTTACGATTCCAAGGTTATCGCGCTGAATGATGTCTCTCTTAGGATTTTTTCAGGAGAGTTTATTGCAATAACTGGTCCTTCTGGATCTGGAAAGTCCACCTTGCTCCATTGTATGGGACTTCTGGATAGACCTACAAGTGGAAAGATATTTATCGAGGGTAAAGATACTTCGGAGATAACTGGTAAGGATGTTGCTCTGCTGAGGGGGAAAAAGATAGGTTTCGTTTTTCAGAGTTACAATCTCATACCCAGACTAAGTGTGATCGAGAATGTTATTCTTCCAGGTCTCATAATCGGCAGAAAGAGAAAGGAATTGGAGAAGAAGGCTATGGATCTCCTCAAAGAAGTTGGTATAGCTCACAGGGCTGAGCACAGAGGGGTGCATCTATCTGGAGGGGAACAGCAAAGGGTTGCCATCGCTAGAGCCTTGATAAACGATCCGATAATCATCCTTGCAGATGAACCCACCGGAGCACTGGATACTGATAGCAGCAAGGATATAATGGATCTTTTGAAAGAGACAAACAGAAACAGAGGTGTAACTGTTGTTTTTGTATCGCATGATCCAGATATAGCCAGATATGGAAGAAGGAGGATAGAGGTTGTCGATGGAAAAATAGTATCTGATAGGAGGAGAAGATGAGTATAAGTAGATATTTTGCATGGAATGAGATAAAGGAACATAAACTGATTTACACAGTGATAATCGTGGTTATAGCTCTAACGATGGCTTCCTTTATGCTGGAGAATGCATATATAAATTATATGGTTCAGGTTGTAAATGAGACAATAAAAAATGTCACAGCTGATGCTATCGTAACAAATCCTGATTGTGATGTGAGAGATCTCTATGGAACTGAAACACCCATAGAAAATGCAGGCGAGATAGCTCGGTTGATAGAGGAGAAATTACCCGGTTATAAAGCTTCGGTTAGAGTTACCGCACAAGCATCTTATGGTTTGGGAGCAAAGAATGAATCTGCTGATGGATGCACTTTACAGGGTATAGATATAAAGAACGATGTTGTTGTTGAGGAATTGAAGAAGAAGATAGTTGCAGGAAGATTCTTCAGAGAAGATGATCCTATTCTGAGAGGTCATACTCCTCTCTACATAAAGATAAAAGGACCCGGAGATCTTCCTGATATAGTTTATGGTTCTGGTCAGAGATTGTTGGAGAAGGATGAGCCTTATCCTGTGATAGTTGGTGCTGCAGCAGCAAAGGTCCATCCATC
>CAZGUO010000002.1:2876-6971 GCA_964529185.1 uncultured Thermoplasmatales archaeon | reverse complement strand
AGGATGAGCCTTATCCTGTGATAGTTGGTGCTGCAGCAGCAAAGGTCCATCCATCAATTATAGGAGTTGGGAAGGAATTGGATTTGTATGTTAGTGCTGCATCTAGGGGTGCAAACTATGTAAGTATTAGAGTAAAGATAATAGGGCTGTATGAGAGCGGTACACCAACCGTTGACGCGATGATATGGTTCATTCCAGCTGATTCCTTGAGAGAGATAAAATGCTATGGGAAAGTTGAGGGAAAAAGTTGGACCATACCTGGAATAGGCAGTTTTCGGGGATTCAAGCCGATAAAGATAGATAGGAACAAAGGAGATGCCATTGTTGTTAAGGCTCCTCCACCATCACTCTCTATAGATCCTATGGGGTACGCAGAAAAGGTTAGAAAGGACGTTCAGTCTGTGGTGGGAAAAGATCTGAAAGTCTTCTCATGGCATGATTTTCTTCTTTATGGCGCCGGCTCCATGCAGGATGTCGTGACAATTCTTCTATGGGGCAGTATGGGGGTTACTCTCCTATTGTGTGGAGCAGCAATAAAGTATGTTATGGACTCTATCATCATAAGGAAGATGAGGGAGATAGGTTCTCTGAAGGCTTTTGGTGCCAGAGATAGAGTTATCTTTAAAATTTTTCTGTACCAGGGAATGTTTATTGGTTTTATATCGGGATTGTTGGGCATATTTATTGCGATACTGGTTATGAATATAGTAAACTGGTATGGGTTGAATATGGGATTTATAGCTGGTACACAACTTAAAATCGGCTTTGTTGTCAACTGGTTTACGGTTGTGATAGCGATGATTCTCCCAGTGATATTATCTATACTTGCTGCATCGATCCCCGCTAAGAAGGCTGCTATGCTACCTCCTGTGGAGGCATTAAGAAAAGGAGAGATGTCTCTCTAGATAAGTCTGGTCTGACCTCTACCTCCATAGATAATGAGTGGATTTACCGTATCATCATCCTGAAGTATTTTTATTATCTCATTCGGTGGTGTAGAAAGCTCTATCTCTCTGGTTCTTCCATACCTTCCTTTAGATATTACTCTTGCGGTTATTATTCCAAGCATATCAAGCTCAGATATGAGATCCGCTATTCTTCTCTGAGTTAGGCTCTCTATCTTCAGCTTCTTGGAAAGTTGCCTGTATCTTTCATACACCTCCCCAGTTGTCATGCTCGGCTTGAGACCAGATGCTTTCTTTTCTCTCTCTTCCCTCACCATAGCTAAGAGCAATATCTTTGACTGTAGCGGAAGGGTTTTGATTACCTCTGTGATATGATCCAGCTCTATCTTATGCAGTGCCTTTCTCACGTGCTTCTCTGTAACCTTTGTAGCCCTTTCCCTCTCAGCCAGCTCTGCAGATACTCTCAGTAGATCGAGGGCTCTTCTTGCGTCTCCATGCTCCTGCGCAGCCAAGGCGGCGCACAAAGGTATTACAGATGGAGATAGAGCATCTGGCTTAAAGGCTTCTCTTGCTCTATGCTCTAAAATATCCTGGAGTTGCTTGGCATCATATGGATAGAAGACCATATTTTCTTCTCCAAGGGAAGATTTCACTCTTGGATCAAGGAACTCTGTAAATTTGAGATCATTTGATATGCCTACTAGCGAAACCTTAGCTCTAGACAGATCTGAGTTTATTCTTGTTAGGGTGTAAAGAGCTTCATCGCCCTTAAGTTTATCAACCTCATCAAGAACAACTATAGTAACTCCTCCCTTCTCATCCATAGCCTTCGTCAGCCTAGTATATACCTCATCTGTTGGTAAACCCGTAAATGGTATTCTGTCTTCCCATCTCTCTATGATATGGTTAGCTATATTTTGTAATAGTCTGTAGTGGGTATCGACTACCTCACAATTCATGTATATGAAGTTTATGTTGGCTTTCCTTTCCTTTCCTTTCTTTATAAGCCGTTTCCCAACATATTTGGTTACAGCTGTTTTTCCAGTACCGGTTTTGCCATATATAAAGACATTTGATGGTGCCTCTCCTCTCAAAGCTGGCAAAAATATCTGGGCAAGATTCTCTATCTCTCTTTCTCTATGTGGCAAAACCTCTGGAGTGTATGTAGGTCTTAGAACCTCTCTGTTGATAAAGAGTGAATCCTTTTCTAAGAGAGAATCGAATAGATCAGATACCATAGTCTATCCTCCCCGCGTGGAATTTTCGTTATGTGTTTCTAGTTTTTAATTTTGTTGATTTGATAGAGAGACCCCTTTATTTCGTGTGGAGATCTTTTTAGTATCTATGCTTAAGAAAATTTTATTTTAAAATTTTTATTAATCTGAATTTAAAGTAAACAGACAAACGTTATAAAAAGAAGCAAAAGAAAGAAGAGAGCAAAGAAAGTGGCATTCTATAGAGTTTCCACACGAAATAGTGGGGTTCCTATAAAGAGTCTATAAAATTGAAGAAAAAGAAAAACAAAGTTAATCTTTGACTATGATAACATCCTTTACAGACTTCACAGAGTCAAAGTCCAGAACTATGTGTCCTCTCTCATCTAGATGATACAACCTAGTATCAATATCTTCAGAAGGTTCTACCAAAAGATTCTTTAGTTCTCCAGTTCTTTTATCCATGGTTATATTTCTCAACACTCCAATAAGTAAGCCCCCCTCAGTCATTACAGTCTTTCCTCTTAATTCGCTCTCCGGTATTCTCATTTTAATCCACCTCTTTATTATAGATATTGAATCTCCAATTCCCTTTTATCCTTTTTGGCCAGCCTTTTACCCAACTCTTCTTCAAATTTCTTATAATACTCCATCATTTCCTTGGTTATGGATCCCTTCACAACCTTGAAAGCATCTTCAAAGTCTTTCAGTGTAACCTTCTTTGCATCCATATCTCTCCTCAATGCATTCATCGCCGCCTCTCTACATAACGATTCAATGTCTGCTCCAGAATACCCATCTGTCCTCTCCGCAAGCTCCTCTAGATTTACATCTTCAGCAAGTGGCATGTTCTTGGTGTGAATCTTGAAGATCTCTAGTCTGGCTTTCTTGTCCGGCGCCGGCACCAAAATTAACCTATCAAATCTTCCAGGTCTTAACAAACCGGGATCGATTATATCAGGTCTGTTTGTTGCTCCAATTACGACAACACCTTCAAGACTCTCTAGACCATCTATGCTGGTAAGCAGTTGGTTGACAACACTTTCTGTAACGTGAGATCCCTCATAGAGACCTCTCCTTGGGGCAAGAGCATCGATCTCATCGAGGAAAACTATACATGGTGCGACCTGCTTCGCTCTCTTGAAAAGCTCCCTTATCGCCTTCTCGCTCTCTCCGACCCACTTGCTGAATATTTCTGGACCCTTGATGGAGAGGAAGTTTGCGTTGCTCTCATTTGCGACAGCTTTGGCTATAAGAGTCTTCCCAGTTCCTGGAGGTCCATAGAGAAGAATACCTCTGGGAGGTCTTATCCCCAATCTCTTGAAAGAATCAGGTCTTGTTATGGGCCATTCTACAGCCTCTATCAGAGCCTGCTTAACATTTTCTAATCCACCTACATCATCCCAAGTTACCTTTGGAATCTCCACAAAGAACTCTCTTATAGCTGAAGGTTCTATACCCTTCAATGCGTTTTTGAAATCATCCATTGTCACAACCATCTTTTCCAGCACTTCTGTTGGTATAGGCTTCTCCAGATCAATCTCTGGCAGATATCTCCTCAATGCATTCATCGCCGCCTCTCTTGCAAGAGCAGCAAGATCAGCTCCAACGAAACCATGAGTAACATCTGCGAGATAATCAAGATCGACATCCTCGCTCTTTGGCATACTTCTGGTATGAATTTGCAAAATTTCCTTCCTCCCATTTCTGTCTGGTACGCCAATCCTTATCTCTCTATCAAATCTTCCAGGTCTCCTCAAAGCAGGATCTATGGCATCTGGTAAGTTTGTTGCAGCTATCACGATCACCTTTCCTCTACCTTTGAGGCCATCTAGAAGGGTTAAAAGTTGAGAGACCACTCTTCTCTCAACCTCTCCATGGACCTCACTCCTCTTTGGAGCGATTGCATCGATCTCATCGATGAAGATGATCGCTGGAGCATTCTTCTCAGCTTCTTCGAAGACCTTTCTCAGATT
>CAZGUO010000002.1:0-2776 GCA_964529185.1 uncultured Thermoplasmatales archaeon | reverse complement strand
GGTCCATAAAGGAGAACTCCCTTAGGTGGATCTATACCAAGACGATCAAATAACTCAGGATGCTTCAAAGGAAGTTCTATCATCTCTCTTACCTTTCTGAGCTCCTCCTTTAGACCTCCTATATCCTCATAACTAACTCTTGGCGCCTCAAGCTCTCTCAGTGAAGGAGCCTCTTCCTTAACAATCAGTTTTGTTTCCTCTGTTATGACAACAACCCCTTTTGGAACCGTATTCACTATACCAAAAGGCAAAGCGCTACCAAAGAGAGCGATGCCAGGAACAATAACCGTATCTCCCTTTACTACAGGTCTCCTCAGCAAACCCCTTCTAACAAGATTCTCTATACCAATACCAAACTCTATTCTTTGTCCTTCAGAGATAAGAGGGGCCATCGTAACTTCTTGAGCCTCTTTAACCTCTGCCTTTCTAACCCTGACACTCTCCCCTATAGATATCTTTGCATTCTTCCTAGTTAGGTTATCTATCCTGATAATGCCTTTACCCTCGTCACTCGGATGCGCCCTCCATACGGTTGCTGCAGTAAGTTTACCTCCTTCAATCTCTACAATATCTCCTATTGCTAAATCAAGCTCAATCCTAGTTTGAGTATCTATCCTGGCCCTCCCATAACCGACATCTTGCTGAAACGCCTCAGCAACCTTGAGATAGACCTCCTTTGCCCTTGCCATGCTCTCCCTCGAGATCGAGAGACCATAAGAGCATATGGATATAAATCTTTCTATCATTTTCATCTTATCGATGAGGAGGGAGGGCGCATCCGTAATTTTCGCTATATCTAGCCTGTCTATTCTATTTATACTCTCTAACATGGTTTCTCCAGAGAAAATCTCGCTTACAGAATTGAGAAATCACGAGGGAGATATTGTAGTTGTTGAGGGGATTGTAAAAGATATCCATCCCACTTCTGGAGGGAACACGGTATTGATTTTGGTTGATGAAAGTGGAGAGGGAAAGGTATTCGCTTACGGCAAGAGAGAGATCTTTGTCGGAGATAGAATTGAAGTCATAGGTAGGGTGCAGAGATACAGAGAGGAATTTGAGGTGATTGCAGACAGGATTTCCAAACTGGAAAGTAAAACTGTAGAAGTAAAGATATGGCAACTAGCAGAGGATCCCGAGGAATTCCTCAACAGATATGTGAATGTTGCTGGAAAGGTGAGAGAAATCAAGAGAGATTTTGTAGAGATAGAGGATGATGGCTATACTATAAGGGCAACAAAACCCTTGATAGGAGAACTATCAGAGGGAGACGAGATATGGGTGAAAGGAAAACTCCTCTACAGTCCAAAGGAACTCCGCTACTATTTCCTTTCTATAGAGGTGAAAAAGATTGGCTGAAATTGTTTACATCCTTATTTCTTCTCTCTTTGGCTTCCTTATAGGGCTAGTCTCTTCTCTCATACCGGGAATGCATATAAATACCGTTTCCATCCTACTCCTCTCACTACAATCCCTGCTCTTGAGTTTTGCTCAGCCTCTTGGTATCGACCCCCTATTTTTCCCAGTGGCACTCTCCTCCATGATTGTATCCGCATATATAGCAAGTACATTCTCAAACATAATCCCGGCAACCTTCCTTGGGGCGCCTGAAGAAGACGTCGCTCTAACCATGTTACCCATGCATGCTATGCTACTTAGAGGAAGAGGATATGAAGCCATAGTTCTCTCTGCTATCGGAAGCTTTGGATCGGTTGTGATATCCTTATCTCTTTTACTGCCCTTGAAATTCTTGTTAACAGACCCAATAAATCTGTATCAAGATCTCAAGAACATAATGCCATGGATTTTGATTGCTGTAGTAGCGATAATGGTGTTGACGGAGAAGACAAAGAAGAGAATGATAACATCTGCTGCTATACTATTACTATCTGGAATGTATGGGATTCTGGTATTGAAAATGCGCTTAAACCCTCTAATAGACTTTCCATCCACGCCCTTGTTTCCTGCTCTAGCCGGTCTCTTTGGTTTCTCCACGCTGATATCCTCGCTTCTATCTAAAACAGAGACAAGACCCCAACACCTCATGGAACCAATATTTACAGAAACAGAGAAGAGATCCTCGATAATCTCCATAATTACAGGAACCTTGTCTGGTATTTTTGTGTCAGTGATCCCTGGAATAACCACAGCAATAGGAACGATAATCGCTCTGGTCTTCAGAGGAAGGACAGATGAGAGACAAACGATAATAACATTGTCCTCAGTGAATACTTCAGCGGCAATAGCGACGATAGCAAACCTCTTCATAATACAGAAAGCAAGAAGCGGAGTGGCTATAGTTGTTAGTGATCTGATAGAACCAGATATGTGGAAAGGTATCCTACCACCTTGCAATCTAGTTTACCTTTTAATACCAATCGTGATATCAGCATCATTATCTCTTCCAGCTACATGTTACCTTGGGAGATTAGCGGCGGAGAAGATAGAAAAGATCTCCTACCAGAAGATAATAAAAGTGAGCATGATACTCATCTTACTTCTTGTTCTTATCTTCTCCGGAACCTTGGGGCTCGTTATTCTACTGGCAGGAGCATCTATAGGTTTGCTACCCATCTTTTTTGGAGCAAGGCGGAGTAGCTGTATGGGCGTTTTACTTATACCCTTGCTTCTTCACTTTCTAGGAATCTACTAACCTCATCTATATAACTAGATATATCCAATCCCAGCTTATTCGCATAGAAAAGAGCAGACACCTCCAGATGGAGGGATTTCTCTGCTGAGATGTTTTCAACTTCCCTCCATATTTCATCAACAC
>CAZGUO010000001.1:17562-29203 GCA_964529185.1 uncultured Thermoplasmatales archaeon | reverse complement strand
AGAGATCGAAAGACATGTAGGAGGGGAGGGGATCTATGATAAACGAGTGCATCTTATTCGGATTTCCATCCCTATAGCTTCTGAAGGTGATTTTTGTCTTTGTACCGGCACTATTTCCGAAGGAGTAATGTACCTTAAGATCTCTAGGAATCGTTGTTATATGTAGTTCTGTGGCTGGAGAAAAGTCGACATAGAATGTTCTTGTTGTGATATGATGACCAGATGATGAACACTTGGCATATGAAAAGATAGCGGAAATATTCTTCTTGTATCCATACTCTGGAATAAGATCTATCTGAAATGTTCTTCCGCCTGGCGAGAAGAGAGCGAAAGAGAATCCAAAGCCCGTCTCTATCTCGGTTGGCTCACCATTGGTGTAAAGAAATCCGCTACTCAAAGAGATATAGTCACTCGAGAATAGGATCGGTAGATGACAAGTCAGCATAACAGTAAGTTCCTCTTCCAATTTCCTCTCAATATTTACTTGGAAAGAAGATTTTATCCCTATCTTTGAAGAGATACTCGTTAGATAGAGCCTAATGTTACACTCTATGTCTCTTATGCCGTCATCATCAACATCTATTGATTGGGGGATGCCATAATATGGATGTAAGATCATATACAAGAATTGCAATGTAGAAGTTTTTATCTCGGTGTACTTTTCTACATCGCCATACTTGGTGTATATCCATATCCCTCGTGGGGAATTCTCCTCCTTGCCTAGCAATTCCGCTGTCAATCCATTATTCTCAAGATCCTGTCCTTTTCCGGGTAGATTAGCACCTACAACACATACTCCGGGATTTAGGGGTGCAAGTAACAGTGTAAGTAAAAACATTATTGCAGTAAACAAACTAATAGTTCTTGTAACCATCACCCCCTTTTCTATTGCGTATATCTTATCGACTTGCTGTTATTTAAATTTTTGCCTGTTTATATTAGAGACTACCAAACAATTTCTCTATTACACCATGTAAAAAGGAGAGGTAAAGGATCGATTTTGTTCACTGATAGCTGGATGTGCTGGTTGGGTTTGAGTAGTTATAGAGAGAGTGACTGAACACCATCAGGGTTCCAGTAATCTACGATATAATTCCAGGCAGTTGTAAACTCTTCCGGGAACAGTATAAAGAGTACAATATAAATTATCCACATGATGATGTTTCCCATACTTAATGATGCACTGCTACCTTTAATCTTCTCTTTTAAGAATTCAATTATTGATCCTTGAACATCTCCTCCCCGTAGCTTTTCGACCGCTCTACTCTCACTTGCTGTAATTGGGCCAGCAAAGACCAGCGATAGCATCAAAACAGCACACGAAACTGCAACGAAAAGCGCTTTCATCTTTATCATAATGAATTATATGATAAAATTCTTATAATAAATTTTCGGTAATGCTTTTATTACAGCTCATGGTGTAACATATAATGAGAAAAATTTGTGTATGTTCGGTATTTGTAGGTATAATGCTATTGTTTCCTACCGTTCTATCATCTGCACCAGAGAAAACGACACCTCAGGAACAAAACAACGCTAGTAATATAAGCATCTTACCAGCAAAGGTCTTTGTTTGGTGTAAATGGAGGCAACATCAAGATAGAGGAGCAGGAGAAAGAACTATACATTTCCTTGTCATAGGGTTTGGACATCATGTCTTAGAGTGGCAAACATGGGATGATCCTAACGGAGATGGGGAGTGGGACTGGTGGGGTCCTTATCCACCAAACGAAAGAGAATGGTTTATGTTTTTTCCCTTACGCCACTGCACCGACTTTTCATCGTGGAGCGGATATATTCCTGCTGAAGGTTGCAAACCGAGAGTCAAGGTTGTATACTGGATCGATGGTATAAAGCACACCGCAATCTTTGAGCCTAAAGAGTGGTAAAATCGCTATATTTCCGCTCCGTATTCATGCTATAAAGGCCATACCTGATACCATTGTTCCTTCCAGCATACCTTGATACACTCTATCCATCCAGCCGTTATGTCTCCGCTAACCGTTATGTTTGCATCGGAAGGCGGCCACAGATCCCACGATACCTGGAAATCTTCAGCAGCAAATCCGTGTGCTATCACAAGTAGACCCCACTTTGGATGATAGCCATCCGCATCCTTGGTTATATTAAAGTAATATTCGCCAACTGACTCATTGTTGGTATCTAAAGCTACGTATCCTGCACCGTCTCCGTTGACATCCCATCCAACGAAGATGTGATCTGCTGGATCGAAGCCATACACTAGATTCGCACCTATTAATTCAATGCTAATGTTGATGGTTATCGTGAAGCACGGATCGATATCGAACTGTATATATCCACCTGCAGCTACAATGTTCCATTCCGCATGTAAATCTTTCCAATCACCATTCACAAGTTTGGAATAGGTGAGCTGATTGCCTATCTTTATACTACCTCCCCAGACAAGCTTGCCATTCTCCTTCTTGATGTAGAATCCCTCTGCCTTTGGACCAGATATTTTGAGTTTTCTTCCGGTGTCCCCATAGAGCACCTGGAACTCTACCCAGTCACACAAAGCGATGCCACCCGTATCAAGATAGAGACCCGTTATGCTACTTCCACTCTTATACCATCCAAAGGTTATTGTCTTTGAGTAGTCGCTTTCAAATTGCAGGACCGATAGCGTCCATATCTGGTCACCTGTCTGGAATGAACATCCTCCTCTCAGACTTGGGATACCATTTCTTATCCTTACTTCCTTATATGATGGATCGCTTGTATCCCATTCTAGTCTGAACTTACCGCTCTTGAGTTCAAAGTTTCCTAATTCAACCGCTTTATCTCCCCATTTAACTTTTATAAGGGTTGCATCGAAGGTTATTCCATTGTCTACATAAACGTATCCTGTACTGGTATTCTTCTGCCATTCTATATGAGTAGTGCCCGGTCTCAGCTGGATCTCACCGAGATCGAATTCAAACTCATCTGGTGGATAGAGTATCTTGCACAACTCCATATCTACGCTAACTCCGCTATCTATGATGTCAAAGTACCCAGTATCTCCACGATCCCACTCAAATGTTATTGTTCCTGGAGACAGGTGCAAGGATCCTATATCCAGAGTTAGCTGATCGTGGGTAATGTTTAGTATATCGATATCTCCAGCAGAGTTTATTGTCAATATAGCCTGCCCTGTTTGCTGGGCACTGTTCCAGTATGCTTCAAGTGTTGCATCCCCATTGACATGTCCAGATGCATGCCATGTTCCATAGTTCTGGGTTATCATCTTAAGATCATATTCGGCATCTATGTTACCATCTATCTTAAGGTATCCTTCATCCCATGTAACATAAACTTCTCCATTTCCATTGAAATTAAGGCTTGGAATAATTACCTTCTTCTCTTCCGAGGTACCCTCGCCGGTCTTCACTTGTAAGTTGTTACAATCTATGGTAGCACTTCCACCTATCTTGAAGTAAGGTTTCTCGCTACCGACGGTTCTGAGGAAGAATCTTGCATAACCTTCCGCACTACAGTACAAGCTGTTTACACTAACTATACTATCATAACTTGGATTTGCAGCATTGGAATAGCTGATGTGCAAGTTGCTCAAATCTAGCGATGCACTTCCATTAATCCAGTACCATCTCTGATTGAACCAAGCTTGGATGTACAGATCTGCCGAGGCAGAGGCGCTTCCAAGAGATGCGTGCCATACTGTTGAAGCTGTTCCTTGATCGAAATCAAACTGGAAGTTGGATATCGATCCAGATCCGTACAGCATGATCTTAGTTTGAGGTTCTCCGTTAAACCTGCCAAGCTTTGCGTATATGCCTCCATCAAAGGAGAAGCTTCCAATCTTGAGGTAGACTCTCCTGTAGTAGTTTGAAGGTACAGGTTTTATGAGCAGATCAAGATTTGTTAGGCTGACTGATCCAGATATTCCGCCAGATATGTAAAAGGTTGCGGATGTGGATCTTGATACATAGAGGGTTGTCGGTGCATTTACTTCAATATTGAGATAGCCTATATCAACATGGTCCACTTTCCAATTCCATGACTCCGGAGGCTCAAAGTGCAAGTTTTCAGCAGAGATTAAGTCTAGGTTGATAAAGAGTTTTACTTTAGATGCTAAACCACCCTTTACATCGAAATATCCTCCTCCACCAAAAGCTAGGAGATCTGCTGTGAGTATGGTTTCTTCCTCATATCTTATCAGACTGTTCTCCATGGCAAAATTGATTCCTCCGGATAGATTGAAATGCTTTCCTTCCTTATCAACATGTATCAACAATCCGGCTTCGGTTGATATAGTCAAAGGATCTGCAGAGAGGTTCCATTTTCCATATATGAAGAGGAAATTGTTTACTGTAAGTGTTGGTCCTCCAGTAGCTTCGAGAGTAAATTCAAAGTCCTTATCGGATCTTCCATCTATCGTAATTACTCCATCTCCGCTATCTAACTGATATGTACCTCCTATCACCATGCTTTCTCCATTTATTATTATGTCTCCCCACGCACCGAAATCTATGGTTCCCGTTATACTCATCTCTATATGTCCCGAAGATATATTCATGTATCCTCCCGCATTGAGGTGAATATATCCAGAGACGGTAGCATCCATGCTCTCAGAATCTATAGTCAGGTTACTGAGATCCATATCTACGCTACCGCATAAATACAGAGAATCACCCCAAGTTATTTCGCCTTCACCGGATCCCGAAAGATTGAACAAGTCTAAATGTAGATAAAGGGTTGGTGTAGTAACATCGATTCCTCTTGTGTATAAGAATGCCTCTGCGTAACTGGATAGCATCTCATTGCTTATATTGATCTCGCCTTCTCCCCCTACAGAGAAGTAATCTCCGGTGATTTGGAGAGAGGTGGAATAATCCACCAGCAGATCGCTTATGGAGAAGGAGGCGCTTCCAGATATGGATAGCGTCTTCTTTTTCTCGCTCCATCTTACTTCGACACTTCCAGCAACATCGAGCTCTATTTCGTTAGCTGATGTTGTGAGCTCATGATATTCAAGATACAGACCCGATACTGTCATTCCTACAGATGCTCCCACCGAGACGTTAACACCTTCTTCCATCTCCCAGTCCACGTAGAGATGAGATGCTGGGCTTTCTACCAAGAAATCTCCGCTTATATTTATGGAATCTCCATTGATAACGAATATACAGTTTAGGGAAACAGATGGAACCCTACCTATCTCAAGATGACCTTTCTTCAGATGGAGATAACAGTTTTCTCCCTCAAGGTGAACAGAACCTATGATCTCTACAGTTTGATCACCGTACTCTACGTAGAAGTTCGATAAATCAAAGGATGTGTTGCCTTCAAGAGATATCTCTTCTCCCCACTTTATAGTGGTAGAACCTTCTCTCTCCACGGAAAGCCCTTGTATTCTTAGCACAAGGTTTTCAAGCAGGAGTTCAAAATGATCGACAGAGAAGCCTGCCTCTCTATCGGTAACAAATACAAACTCGTTCTCATCTAATCTGCTGAGAACTATCTCCAGATATCCTTCCTTGGCTCTGTAGAGAGTTATATTTCCGCAGGAGATGGTAACATTCTTATACTCTAGGAAGAAGTCCTCGACATCTAGCCTGCAATCTCTATCGGATGAGGAGGCTATCTTTATTATATCTTCTCCCCAGTATATAGCAAAGTCGCCCACGATATCAAGGTTGAACTCTCCCTCAACCACTATATTTTCTCCTTCCACAACGAACTCGCAATCTTCGAGAGATACGCTCAGCAGATGCTGGAACTCTATATGCTCTCTATCAAAGACCACCACGCTATCTTCTGCATTTATATGCAGAAAACCATTTATCTGGATACAGGTATCTTCGGTCTGGAGAGTCAGATAACCGAGCATAAACTCTATGGATCCTTCTATCCTCACCTGGTTTTCTATCTTTTTGATGTGGGCTTCTCCACTTCCTCCAAGATAGAACTTTCCAACACAGATATACCAATCTGGTTTGGAGAGTGAGAGATTTTCCACATTTATCATGGCATCAGCATATATATCGAGACTACCAGAACCGAAGACCATATCAACGTATGCTGATGCACCTATCTCAAGGAGATCCCAATCTATCGATAAATCTTTCCTTGGTATGTATGCGGTAAAGCCTTTTATGGCAATCCTTCCCTCTCCGCCTCCGCCTACATACAGTTCTGATTCCTGCTCATTCCATGTTATCTCTATATGCCCATATCCGCTTGAAGATGCGGTAGCTTGAATAGAATTTACGTGCATAAAGAACCCGGTATCTCTGTTGGTCATTGTGAAGTTTCTAACGATAAACTCTATACTAGATCCTGTTGAGACATCGACTCTGAATGAAGGTGTATCATCCCAGCTTATAGAGAGGAATGTATCTTTAGATGATGCCGTAAACCTTATGGAATCGACATTCACAGTGAGATTTGGTCTGGAGAGAGGTCCTCTTATTATCTTGAGACCTACAGAGAAAGAGACGCTAGATGGACCCTTGGTTACATTTATTACTCCCTCGTCCACATCCTTGAAATCTATGGTCAAGCCTTTATTGCCAGGCTGTATAGATATAGAACCATTCAGGTTGACCATCAGTTCATTCCCCGGAGTAGTCTGGGTAACCGAAAAGGAGAAATCTATCTTTCTCGGACTTTTAACTATTTCAAACCATCCTTCGTCCAGATCCCAAGCTGCGGTTACATCCAGATCATTTTCTGTCTCAACATGGAAGTTTATGGTTCTGTTCTTCTCCTTGTTCCATCCATAGTAGTTAAGAGATAGTGCTCCGGTGTTTACAGTTTGCAGACTTATCTGACCAGCCTTTGATATATCCCAGATGAGATGCACATGCTCTGGTAGATTCGTGATATTGATCTTCCATGTAGCCAGATTCTCATCCAAGTTATCGGTCAGTCCTATGTCCAGATCCTTGTATATGGATGTGCTCGCGTCGATATATCCATTCTTCGGGCTCGGATCCCATTCTACAGATAGATCTGTTGGAAGGTTCTTCACATAGAAGTAAGTAGTTTTATTCTGCTGTTCATCATAATTCTCGGTGAAGAGTATTATATCCAGAGGCTGTGTGCTATGATACTCTATGCTTCCTCCGCCTTCTGCAAGAGGCGTGATCTCTAATTTGAATTTTAGCTCATGCAGTTTTCTTATGAGAAAACTCACATTTGCCCATTTGTTATCATCTTCTCTCTTGGAATATGTAAATGTGACTGTCGATTCTCTTGTACGTGCAAAGCCGAGTTCTCTTATCCATTTTCCAGAATGCTTGCCTCTTCTGTACTGTAATATCGATGGTACAACCGGATCGTAGTGAACAGATAGTACTCTCTCTGTGGTTGAACCTGATTTTGTGGCATAGAACCTTGCAACCAGGCTGAGAGAATCCTCTGGACCAACTCCCGAAACATCCATCGATGACCAGAACTCTGGTAGGGTTTTGTCTGGTTGGATGTTTAGAATATGTCTTATGAGATAAGGAACCAGTGTGTGTTTCAAGGTAACATGAGACAGTTTTGTTTCTCCTGGAGCTGAATGATAACCTATTCTGAATAAGTTATCTTCAATATCGCTTCCAACTATATCCATTATCCAGTCTGCTACGGAGAATTGTATGTCTACTTCGAAGTCAGCTTCCTTTGGTATGGAAGCTTGAAGAGAAACATCCCACTGATTTCTGAAAACTATAACCCAGAGTCTCGAGAAGCTCGATCTATCTATGCCTATCTTGTTACTTCTTGATATAGTTAGATCGCTCTGCCCATCACCATTCACATCGATATGTACTGGGAAGTTATCCACAGGAATAGTCTTCTCTATTTTCTCACCTGTTATGGGATCTTCTATCCTGATGTAAACCGCAAAGTCTTTTAGGGCGCTCTTTCCCGCATTTATGCCGAATGTCGTAAGAAAGTCATAAAGTGTAGAGAGGGATATGCCCCCAATATCCGTGTGGAGAACATCTTTGTATACATTTCCTTTTGAATCTTTTGCGGTAAGAGTTACGAGGTATGTTCCTCTCTTTTCATATCTATGGGTAACGGTCTTTCCATATCCAACTGTTCCGTCTCCGAAGTCCCAGATATACTCTTCAAAATCATCACTCCCCGTTGCATGGAATGTTATGGTCTCATTTACATCTCCCTGATAGAAGCATCCTCCATATACATATTTGTTTGATGGGATCTCGTTTGGCGGTAGCACTGTAACTGTAGCTATATCTACAGATTTTTCGAACAACCTTTTTGCTGTCAATATAACTGTATATTCTCCAGGTGCATTGTATACATGGGTTGGTTTTACTCCATATCCAACTGTTCCGTCTCCGAAGTCCCATTCGTAGCTCCATGCGTTTTTGCTATTTGATGCATCAAACTGGATAGGCTGACCAACAACCCCAACATAAGATTTTCCAGCATCAGCAATAACTCCAGTATAGCTCTCATACACCGTAACCTCTGTTGTATCACTCGCCTGCTGACCTATACTGTTGGTAACGGTAAGAGTTACGGTATAATCTCCAGAAGAATTGTATACATGGGTTGGTTTTACTCCATATCCAACTGTTCCGTCTCCGAAGTCCCATTCGTATGATACAATCGGATATCCGTTTGTAGTATAACTATTGCTACCATCAAACTGGATCTCTTCTCCCTCATATCCATAGTATGGTCCTCCAGCATCCGGATACAAGCCTGCAGGGGTTATTTGGATGTATCTACATGCTGTTACCTGTGCATTGTAATATGGTGGCGTAGTATCTATCATATCGGTAACCACAACCGTGAAATTGTATGTACCTTCATCTTCATATGTATGATTTACTAGTATGGTACTTCCACCGTATACCGTTGTTGTCTCTCCGTCACCAAAGTCTATATCATACCTTACCTGGCTACCAAATGCATTTACCACCTCTATGTTGAACCTTACCTTGGTCAGCGCCGGCGCCTGTGAGGGAGCATCGATGTAAACGTGTAACTCTTTTACAGTAGCGGTCGTGGTATCGGTTCCAACATAGCTTGAACCCAGCTTTCTCACTTCGAAGGTTACATTATAGATACCCTCTTGACTGTATGTGTGAGTGACATCTTCTCCATAAGCTGTTTCACCATCGCCAAAGTGCCATTCAGCAGATACTATATCACCAGGATCACAATCAAAATCCCCATGGAACTCCACTGGTACACCGGGATGACCAAAGTATGGACCATTTGCATCAACTTCAAAATAATCATCAAGTACCGTAATTACCACCTGGTCCTCTGCCGTATATCCACAGCTGTCAGTGACTGTTACGGTTACAGTATAGTTTCCTGGCTCATCAAACCCTATATCCTCACTGATGGTTCTTTCGGAAGTTGTTTCCGTAACTGTGTTACCGTTGTACTGAATAACATAGGTGAAATCGGGCACACCATCACTTATCGTAACATGTATGGTTGTCCATGCCCATCCAGAGGGTTCAGGATAAGTCGGATTTGGATCTCCATATAGACTTGTTATCGTTGGAGGATTATAGGTTACCGTTGCAGTGGTAATATCGGTATCGGTCAAACCCTGACTGTCCGTAACAGTAAGCGTTACGTTGTAAACTCCAGGCTCACTGTAAACGTGAGAAACATACTCTCCATAGCCAGTTGTTCCATCGCCAAAGTGCCACACATAAGATACTATATCATTGTTAGGATCCGTACTTCCAGAACCATCAAAATAGATCGGCTCTCCCACATTTCCATCATAAGGTCCTCCGGCATCTGCATTTGGTGGATAAGGAATATTTGCAGACCCTCCACCTGGCGCCTCTACAGCTCTAACTGTAGACGTGTTAACTACTGGCAATGTTCCAGCTATCAAAACTATTGCTACAAGAATCGCTCTCAAACACCTCATAACTATATCATCCCCCGCTTCCGTAATATAAATCTGTTCCTAACTTATAAATATATTCATTCTAGTTTTTCAAGAATTATCTCGGCAGCCTTCTTACCGGAAAGTAGCATGCCCCCAAATATGGGCCCCATCCTTGGAGCACCAAATACCGCATTTGCAGCCATACCTGTAACAATAAGACCTGGATAGACTTCTTTTGTATTCTCCACAACGGTCTGTTCCCCAAGCTCTGCGCACATCGATTTCTCCTCTTCAACCTTACCGCTAGGTGTATTTAATCTACCAACCTTCCTCTCAACTATCCTACATATCTCTGCAGAGTGTCCCGTTGCGTCTATACAGTATTTAGCCTTAATCGTCAAAGGATCAACATGCAAACCAGCGATCTCAATGGCACTCCAGTTTATTACAAAACCGCTCACTCTATCTTCTCTTATCATAACATCTTCCACCGAGATGGCATTGAATATCTTAGCACCTGCCTGGATTGCAGAATAACAGAGCTTGGATGATGCTTCCAGAGAGTTTGCACTGTAATATCCCTCTCCCTCGTCTACAAGTTTAACGCCGATCTCTTCCAACAATTTCTTGGACTCTCTCTGCACTATAATAACAGGAAATGTCATCCCTCCTCCCCACATGCCCCCTCCAGGAGATAATCTTCTCTCAAAGATAACAACCTTTTTGCCTGCCTTGGCTAGATATCTAGCTGCGGTCAATCCTGCGGGGCCTGCGCCTGCTATCGCTATGTCAACATCAAGAATACTATCAAATTCTCTAAGAAATCTGTGCAGTATCCTCTTTGTTATCTTTATTTCATCTATTCCCATGTCACATCCCGAGGAAGAAATTGATCTTTGTTCTTAAATATACCGCCAAGTTTTTGTATGCGATTTTCGGTTATGAGGTGTGGTTGAGCTGAGAAAATTAAAAAGATTTGAGTTTGTCGACTTTTTGAAAATCCTGCATAAGATTTTTCCTGAAAGGGCAAATCCTTCCCTGTTCTTAAACCTGTATGAAATATTTCCAGATGGATTCGTGGTTGCTGTAGACGGAGAAAAGATCGTTGGTTTTGCGGTGGGCGTGATATCTCAAGAAGAAAAGGGGAGAATTCTACTTATAGGAGTAGATGAGAATTATAGGAATAAAGGAATAGGTTCAAAACTCTTGAAAATGATATTGCTCGTGCTCTCGCTGAGAGGTGTAAGAGAGGTTGAATTGGAAGTGAGAGCCTCTAATGTTCATGCCATCAGATTTTATGAAAAGATGGGTTTCAGAAAGAAGGATAGAATAAGAGATTACTATGAAGATGGAGAAGATGCTTATATTATGGCAAAATATCTTTAGTTATCTCTTTTTCCTGAATCTCTCCGCTATCTGTTCTAATCTTGCTGATAATCTATCGAATCCGGGATATCCTTTTTGAGAGAGGAGTTCTGCAATACCCTTTCCCAAAGTGAACACTGCCAGAGTGTGTTCTCTTTTTGACTTGTAGATATGACAAGGTGTAACGTTCAGTTCTTCGTATTCTTTGAATGTCTTACCATCATTTCCACACGTCTTTTCAAAGTAAGATTTTAACTGCACCATCAGAGTATGAAGCTGTATCAGCTCCTCCTTCTGCATGACTATCCCCTTCTGGCTTTGGGAGTTATTACAATCCGTTTTAATAAATTTTCGTCAAATTGGTCCTATTTAATATAGAAACTTTACCCATCAACGGGCAATCTTGCAGAACTTCTGAGAAAACATTAA
>CAZGUO010000001.1:11197-17552 GCA_964529185.1 uncultured Thermoplasmatales archaeon | reverse complement strand
AAATGGTAGAGAGGAAAAGATGGGAAAAAAGAAGATAATGGTTGTTGATGATAACCCCGATGTTCTCCTCTCTATAAAACAGGGCCTCGAGGCTCTAGAGCCGGATTTTGAAGTTGTGGGTGTAGAGAGTGGTGAGGAATGTATAGAGCTATTGAAAAACGGAGAGATACCTGATCTAATAGTGCTCGACATAATGATGCCCGGCCTGAGCGGATGGGAAGTTTATAACAGAATAAAAGAGAATTCTAGCTGGAGTGGGATTCCAATAATCTTCTTAACGGCAAGAACAGATGAAACCGTCAGAAGAGTGGGCAGATTCCTGGGAGATGACTATATAGAGAAACCTTTCGAAACTAACGAGCTCAAAGAGAGGATAGAGAAAGTTCTCAGGAAGAAAGGTAAATTCTGAAACATGATTTGTGGTACAATTCCATAACGCTGAGAAATACACTCTCTTTTATCTCTCTAATCTACATTCTATCATTCTTATCCCGTCTCCTTACACCAAAGAGACCACCAGAGAGCATATAGAGTGTACCCTAAAGTAAATCCCATTCTGAAGATAAGAAAAAACCAGAAACAATTTTAAAGACCCAAAACCTTTCGTCTCTACTGTTGATAGAGATGGTAAACTATATAGTTGTCACAGGTGGAGTTATATCTGGATTAGGAAAGGGCATAACGACTGCATCGATCGGAAAGATTTTGCAGTTCTACAACTACCGCGTTACAGCAATGAAGATAGATCCCTACATAAACTTTGATGCCGGAACATTAAGACCCACGGAGCACGGCGAAGTATGGGTTACTGAGGATGGTGGAGAAATAGACCAGGATCTGGGTCACTATGAGAGATTCCTGGACAAAGATATACCAAAACATCACAACATAACTACTGGACAGGTATACTATGCTGTTATAGAGAAGGAGAGGAGGGGTGAATACCTAGGCAAAACCGTTCAGCCAATCCCGCATGTAACCGATGAAATAAAGTCTAGAATAAGGAAAGCGGCAAAGGAAGGCGTAGACTTTGTTCTCGTTGAGATAGGAGGAACAGTGGGAGATTACGAGAATGTCTTGTTCCTCGAAGCTGTGAGGCAGATGAAATTGGAAGGAGAGAAGGTTCTCTTTGTCCATGTTACTTATGTTCCATCTATACCGACATTGGGTGAACAAAAAACAAAACCTACCCAGCACTCTGTGAAACTTCTGAGAGAGATAGGAATTCAACCTGACTTCATAATAGCAAGATCTGAGCAACCCATAGATGATGTGAGAAAGGAGAAGATAGCTCTGTTCTGTAACGTTCATGAGGAGGATGTTATAGCTGACCCAGATATTGATAATATATATGCGGTTCCTTTGCTCTTTGAGGAGCAGGGTCTGTCAAAGAAAATCTTGAAGAAGCTTGGTCTCAAACCAAGGAAGAGAGGTAAAAAATACAAAGAATGGAAAGATTTTGTGGACAAAGTTAGATCTCTCAAAGAAGAAGTGAAAATCGGTATAGTGGGAAAATATTTTGATATCGGTTCCTTCAAACTTTTTGATTCATACATATCTGTCATAGAAGCGGTAAAGCATGCATCATGGAAGAATGGTTTCAAACCAAAGATAGAATGGATAGACTCCAAGGATTTTGAAAGAGATAGGAGTAAGCTCTCCATTTTAGACAAACTCGATGCTGTCATCGTGCCCGGAGGATTTGGTTTAAGCGGGATAGAAGGAAAGATACTAGCTATAGAGTACTGCAGAAAGAGAGACATACCTTTCCTAGGGCTCTGCCTTGGTATGCAACTAGCTGTTGTTGAGTTTGCTAGAAATGTGTGCAAGCTGGAAGGCGCAAACTCTACAGAGATAGATAAGGATACCCCTCACCCGGTGATAACATTCTTACCAGAGCAGAGGAAGATACTAAGAGAATCAAGATACGGAGCAACCATGAGACTTGGCTCCTATCCTGCTCATCTCAAAAAAGGCTCTTTGGTACACAAACTGTATGGTAAAGAAGTGGTTTATGAAAGGCATAGACACAGATATGAGGTCAATCCTAAGTATGTGGAGATTCTCGAGAAGCATGGTATGGTATTCTCGGGTAGATCTCCAGATGGTAGGCTAATGGAATTCCTTGAGCTTCCGCAAAACAGATTTTTCGTTGCAACCCAAGCGCATCCAGAGTTCAAGTCCCGACCCATGAAGCCATCTCCTCTGTTTGATGGATTGATAAGGGCTGCAAAAGGATTGTTATGATTGAGGAGCACATCATTGAAAGAATAAAACTCGATGTCTCCAGATACTTCCCGTTCTATGATTTCAGAGTGGGAACCGACGGTATCGCATTTTTCTGCAACATAAGAGAAGATAGTTTGGAGGAGGATTTTGACAGGTTAAGACAATCCCTGTCATACTACGGTTATGTCCCAATAATAAGAAGAGAAGGTGGGGAGTATGTACTCTACGTTGTGAAAGGTAAAAGAAAAAGAGAAACTCCTATTTTTCTGAACATAGCATTACTTATAGGAGCAATAGTGACCACAACCTTGACAGGATCTCTACTCGTATGTAACAAGATGAGCATATGGGAGCCTGGCGCCATCAGTGAAATGCTGAAAATGAAAAACTTACTGGAAGGTTTTCTGCAGTTTTCTCTCCCCTTGTTAGCGATACTTGGTGTTCATGAGATGGCTCATTATTACACATCTCTTTATCATGGAGTTAGGGCATCCCTTCCATTCTTCATTCCAGTTCCCCCAGTTCTGAATCTCAACATAGGTACGTTTGGTGCCCTCATATCCAGCAGGGATCCTATACCAAACAGGAAAGCCCTTTTTGACATAGGTTTATCAGGTCCTCTCGCTGGATTTCTCGTTGCAGTACCTATATCAATCTATGGCATACTGAACTCCATTCCTGTGCCAAAGGAAGAAGTAACTGATCATTTGCTCCTTCAACCTCCTATACTCTTTCAGCTCATAATCTCTCTGATGGGACATTTATCTCCAGATCAAGCCATCCTGCTGCATCCTACAGCCTTTGCTGGCTGGGTTGGACTAATAGTTACAGCAGTGAATCTCTTTCCGATTGGTCAGCTTGATGGAGGACATATAACCAGAGCAGTACTAGGAGAGAATCAGAGATATGTGGGATGGTTCTCTGTCATATTCTTGTTATTTACAGGCTGGTTCTTCTTTGCAATCCTGATTGCTCTTATGGCTGGTGTGTATCATCCTCCTCCCCTAAACGATTTGAGTGGTATAGATACCAAGAGAAAGATCTTGTTTGTAGTAGCCATTATGGTTCTTCTATTGTGCTTTTCACCGTTTCCAGTGTATCAAGCAGATTGAATCGTAACCATTTAATACCATCTAGAAAATAACCGTAATGATGAAGACGTATCTAAAGGTACTCTTCAACAGTGAAGGCGCATCCCCCTCAGAGGTGAAAGATCAGCTCATGAATATGGGATTTAAAGCCACATCAGGAAACTATGATTTTGTATATGACTGGGGAGAGAAAGACGTGAAGATAGAGGATCTTGTCTGGTTTGCCGATAAAGTGCACTCGGTTTTGAAAGGCATGAAGGTTTACTTCTCCATAGAAACTATTTAGATCTCAGCTTCTCTATTATGCTATTCACTATGCCCATTAGAGTGTGATATTCTAACTCTGTTAGCCTTGCCCTTCCAAGCGCCCTCCTGAAGGTTATCCTTGCCTTCTCTTTCTTGTGATCCGAATAATCTATCAGTTCCAACACCTTATCGAAAAACTCTATAAACTTTTCCTTCTCTACTACGCCTATATTCCTGTCTTTTACTCTTCTGTCAAATCTACAGGAAAACAGCTCGTACAGAACAACCGCAACCGCATGGGAAAGATTCATCGATGGATACTCTTTACTCGTTGGTATGGTGAGAAGGAGATCACATTCCTTTATCTCCTCGTTGTAAAGACCATAATCTTCTCTTCCAAAAACGATTCCCACCTTCCCATTGAATCCTTTTATGATCTCGAGTAGCTCTTTCGGTGTATAGGCTTTCCTGAGACAAGCCTTTCTGTGCTCCTCTATGACCGATGTAGTGGCAACAGCTAGATCCAAATCTCTGATGGCATCCTCAAACCTCGAAAATATTTTGGCTCTATCCAGAATATCGCCAGCATGCACAGCCATCATATATGCTGCATCATCCAACTCACATGGATTAACTAGGTAGAGTTCCGAAACACCAAAATTCTTCATGCACCTGGCTACCGAACCTATATTTCCGCTGTACTTTGGCTCAACCAAGACAACGCAGAATTCTGGCATTATCTTAATCCCAACTTCTTTTCCTTTTCCCTGAGCATCCTTTCATACCTTTTTGGTAAAGCCTTGACTACACTCTCCAGTTCTCCTTTCTTCTTAACAAGCTCAGACTTCCGGTCGGTTTTCAACTCTTCAAGAAGGAATCTCTTCTTTTTGATGTAGTCGTAGCTGTACCATCCCCCAATGGGGATCAAAACTATACCGATCACAAGGAGATAATAATTCCATCCTCCAAAGAATTTGGCCAGATCACTGATCGGTCCCAATTCAGCTTCTCTCCAGAACATCCACACCAAACCAGATATGAAAAGGATAATTCCCAAAGCGAGAACAAACAAACTCACGGGGAATCTTATTTCCCTCCATACCTTCCATATTTTCAATTTATCACCTCCTAATAAGTTTTAGCCAACCTTATTATTGTCACAGCCTCTTTATTGCAAGAGGGACATTTCTCTTTGATCTCTTCTTTTTCCAAAGGCTCTCCTAAGGTTCTCATATCGAGCTCTTCCTCCATCGCAATTGCACAATCTTTGTTCCCACACCATGGAAGCTCCACTATGTACCCTTTATATTTCTTCGCCTCCTCGATATTCTCTACTCTCACTATGCGGGAATCCATAAACTCCTTTGCTCTTTTGTACATGTTCTCGCTTATCTGGTCAAATGTCTTCTCTATTTCATCGATCAGATTCTCTTCTTTCACCTCTTTCCTTTCTCCGGTATCCCTTCTCGCGATAACGATTGTACCCTTTTCGATTTCTTTTGGACCTATTTCCAACCTAACAGGAACTCCCTTAAGTTCCCAGTCATAAAACTTACTACCAGGCGTATCTTCTCTCTCATCAACTAGACTGCTGATGCCTGCATCCTTGAGTCTATCGTTCACCTCTCTGCATTTGTTGATCACTTCCTCCTCCTTCCCTTTAAAGATTATCGGGATAATGACGACCTTTATCGGCGATATGATTGGAGGAAGAATCAATCCTCTATTATCGCCATGTATCCCAACTATAGCACCGAGTATCCTTTCGCTCATTCCATAGGTTGTTTGATGGCAGAACTTGTGGGTACCATCCTTATCCTCGTAAGTGATATTGAAAGGTCTAGCAAAGTTATCCTTGTACTGGTGTATAGAGCCGAGCTGTAAGGTTCTGCCGGATGGCATGAGAGTGTCTATGCTTATCGTATAATACGCTCCAGCAAACTTGTCCCACTCCGGTCTCTTGTTGAATATGAAAGGTATACAAAGCTTTCTGAAAAACCTCTGGGCAATCTCTTTGTATTCTCTTATCTGTCTCTCCGCATCCTCAAAATCTACATGACACGTATGGGCTTCGAAGAAATGGATCTCTCTAACTCTTATGAAGGCTCGAGTTTGTTTTGTTTCATATCTAAAGGTATTTACTATCTGGAAGATCTTTAGAGGAAGGTCAGAGTGGGATCTTATCCATAGAGAGAACAGAGGATACATCGCTGTCTCTGATGTTGGTCTTAATAACCATCTCTCTTCAAGCTCATTGTCTCCTGCATGGGTAACCCAGAATACCTCTTGAGAAAACCCTTCTATGTGCTCCTCCTCTTTTTTGAAAAAGGATTCGGGTATCAACAGGGGAAAACATACCTCTTTATGGCCTGTTGAAAACATCTCTTCTCTAATTAGGGAATCGATACTCTGCATTATCTTCCATCCATGCGGTTTCCAGACATTCATTCCTTTTATGGGATATCTTTTATCACAGAGATCTGCAAGCTCAACTATTTCGTTGTACCACTCGTGAAAATCTTCCTCTTTCTTAACTTTGGTTTCTGGCATCGAAAATGGAAGGGGGTATCTATAATTAAAACTAACGTTACGTTCCTCTACTCTCTCTAGCTTTTGGTCTCAAGTCTTTTGATCTGCACCTTCTGCATTTCTCCGCCTTTATTGGGTTTAGAGCACCGCACTTCATGCAAACCTTTTTCATCAGCAATCTTGCTTCTGCTTCTGGAAACCTAGCCATAGTAGCACCGCTGATGGCTTATATCTAGCCCGTATTTAAACCTTTAGCTGGA
>CAZGUO010000001.1:0-11097 GCA_964529185.1 uncultured Thermoplasmatales archaeon | reverse complement strand
TTTTAGAAATGTACTTAAACCTCGTTTTGCTTAAACCAAGTGACAGATGAAAGGAAAGGTAACCTGTCCAAGATGCTCGTTCGTATTCATAGTCGAAGGCGAAGCAGGCAAGGATAAAAACGTGAAATGCCCAAAATGCGGGCATGAGTTCATCGTAAAGATAGGAAAAGCAAAGAACAAGGATGTAAGATGGATAGAATATGGAGGCGCAAGGAAGGCGATACTTCCCATTCCAGAAGATCTATCTAACCATCCTCTTGTTGCTGGTGTACTTCTGGCTACGGCATCTATATGTGGAATTGTAACTGCCTTCATACACTATATGTATCCTAATTCAAAAGTTGTAATACCATACGATGTGCTGTTTGGGAATGAATTATACACTTCTCTGCTGATATTAATTTTCTCTGTGCTCTCGATTGCGGGAGCATACTCTTCTATAAAGAAGAAATCCGTGCCTGTAGCATTACTAGGTTGTATCTTTGGCATACTATCCTTTGGTTTTCTGGTAATTGGACCTATACTCTCAATTATTTCTCTCATTCTACTTATAATATCTAAAGATGACTTTGACAAAAGTTTACATGGAAAGGAGTTCTGAAAAGATGGAAGAGCTGTCTGCCAACGAAAAAAAGGTTCTTCTTGCTCTTGCCAATATAGGAAGAAAAGCGAGCATAGATGAGATACTGAAAAACTCTGGTCTGAAAAAGGAAAGTGAGGTAACAAACGCTCTTTCTTGGTTGAGGATTAAGGGTTTCGTTGATATGAAAGAAAGAGTGAGGAAGCTTTATTCCCTTGGTAAAGAAGGGAAAAAGCTCGCCGAGATTGGATTGCCTGAAAGAAGGGCGTTAAATTTGCTGGTAAAGGAAAAACAGGTTTCTATTGAGGATCTGAAAAAGGTTTTAGATGAATATGAGGTGCCGATAGCTATCGGATGGCTAAAGAAAAGGGGATGGGCAGAGATAGAAAAGAGAGGAAATGATGTTATCCTAAAATTGACGGATAAGGGTAAAGAGGAGAAAGATAAGAGATTAATCGAAGAAGAGATCTTGCTCGGTCTTAAGAACAAAGGTTGGGTTGAGGTGGATGAACAGAAGATTAGAACTCTGAAGTCGAGGAGAGGCGTGATAGAAGAAAGGGAGGTAACTGAGATAGAGGCTCAGCTTTCTATTAAGGGAAAAGAGCTTGTGAAAAGGGGAATAAAAGTAGAGGAGGAAATATCGCAACTCAACTCCGAGATAATAAAGACAGGTATTTGGAAAGAGAGGAAGATTAGACCTTACGATATAGAGGTTTTTGTATCCCCAACATATGGAGGAAAGCCCCACCCTCTGTCGTTGCTCAAGGATGAGGTAAGGGAGATATTTTTGGAGATGGGCTTTGAGGAGATAGAAGGGGATTACATCGAAACATCTTTTTGGAATATGGATGTCTTGTTCATACCCCAAGATCATCCAGCCAGAGAGATGCAGGATACTCTGTACTGTAAAAACGTCAAGATCAAAGATCTAGATGAGAGAATATTAAAAATAATAAAAGAGGTTCATGAAAACGGCTGGAAAACCGGATCTAAAGGTTGGAGAATAAGCTTTTCAGAGGAAGAGGCGAGGAAGGTTCTACTGAGAACTCACACAACAGTCAATACCATAAGATACCTGTACAGGAATCCCCATCCTCCCGCAAAGGTATTCTCTATAGGAAAGGTCTTCAGGAGGGAAAACCTTGATCCGACCCACTTACCCGAGTTTTATCAGATAGAAGGGATAGTTCATGAAAAGGGTGCAAACTTCAGGCAGTTAATGGGGGTATTGAGAGAGTTTTATAAGAGGATGGGCTTTGAAAAAATAAGGTTCAGACCCGCCTACTTTCCTTATACCGAGCCGAGCATGGAGATAGAGGTCTTTTGGAATGGTAAATGGATGGAGCTGGGAGGAAGTGGGATATTCAGACCAGAAGTAACCTATCCAGCCAAGGTTAAAAATCCGGTCTTAGCCTGGGGGCTTGGCTTGGAGAGATTGGCTATGCTAAAATATGATCTTCACGATATAAGACAGTTGTACATAAGTGATCTAAACTGGCTAAGAAAAGTTTCTCTTGTATAGATAAAAGGATGATAAAAGCTCAGGACCATCTTTTCTGGAACTTTATTGGATTTAACAAATAATTAATGATTACCTAGTTACTGGTAATTGATCAGATATCCAGATACTTGCTCTCGATGTATCTAATAAATATCTTTGGATTAAGCCCTTCTCCACAGCACCTTCTCATCAGCTCTTCTGAAGTATACATTCTTCCAAATCTATGGATGTTCTCAGATAGCCATTGTAGGATCTCTTTGAAATCCCCATGCTCTATTTTAGCATCTAGATCATCGATAAAATCTCTCATAGCATAAAACTGCTGAGCAGAGTATACATTACCGATAGTATAACTCGGAAAGTATCCAAAATCCCCAGTGCTCCAGTGCATATCTTGCAAGATTCCTTCTCTATCGGATTTTGGTTTCACTCCTAAGAATTTTTCCATCTTCTCGTTCCATATTTCTGGTAGATCTTTCACCTCGATCTCACCATTTAACAGTTCTGTCTCTATCTCAAATCTTAGAATGATATGCAAGTTGTAACTTACCTCATCGGCTTCGGTTCTTATCAGCGATCTCTCAACCGAATTAACATATCTGTAGATCTCCTCAACACTTGTCTTCAATGCTGGCTCAATCCTCTTCAGGATGGGATAGAAGAATTTCCAAAAACTGTAATTTCTCCCTATTATGTTCTCCCAGAATCTTGACTGAGACTCGTGTAAGCCTAGAGAAGGAGCATCCGATATTACGGTATATCTAAATCTGCCTTTAGGTAGGTTTAGTTCATAGATCGCGTGCCCTGCTTCGTGCATGGTAGAAAACAAAGAAGACAAGGGCTTGTCCTTAACATATCTTGTTGTTATTCTCACATCGAATGTTGATAATCTTGTCGTAAAAGGGTGTTCAGATAAATCCATCCTAAATCTATCTCTCTTCAGACCCAGATATTTGAGGATCGTAAATGATAATCTTTCTTGAGCTTTCTTGCTCAGTTTAAGATCTATCTTCTTTTCGCTCTCTAGCTTGTTCAGAAGTCTGGATAATTTGTCTCCAAGATACTCAAAAGCTGGTTTTAGTCTCTCATATCTCATACCCTCCTCGTAGTCATCTAGGAGATTGTTGTATATGTGACCTTCTAGATTTATATAGCCACAGTACTCCCTTTTCAATTCAACAATCCTTTCTAGATGGGGGCAAAATATATCAAATCTGGATCTCTTCTTTGCAACCTCCCAAGCTGAATAAGATGTTGCCTCTGCTTTGCTCATTCTCTCGATAAAATCTGTTGGGATCTTCCTAGCTTTTTCAACATCTCTCCTTAATCTTTCTACAACTATTCTGTCTTCTTCCGACAATTTCTCCACATTCTTTTCCCTTGTCAAGAACTCTATATTCTTCCATAGATCATCAGAAACCATTAGCTGATGCAAACTCTTTGAGAGAAGAGAGATCTGCAAGGCTCTATCGGTCGAAGCCTTTCTCGGCATGTATGTCTTCTGATCCCAATCCAAAAGCGAGATTATCCCACCCAGAATAAACATCTTCTTTTGCTTATCATACACGAATCTCAATGCATCCCTTACTTTCAAACCATCACCTCTAGAATCTCTACAATCTTCTCGGATATCACATCTAACTTGCTTATAACCTCTGAAGACAAATCCATACCATAAGACAAATCATGCGGTTGTATCCCTATGATGATCGCCTTCTTGGGCCTTTCATAAAGCATTCTAGATAATTCCACCATCTTTTTTATATCTGGAGAGTGGGTTGAAAATAGGATCTCATTATCCAGATTCTCCAGCTTAAACACCTCTATATCTCCTGGACTGCCCCCAAAATCCACAGCATCTACAAAGATCACTTTATCGTACATTGATATAACTTCTATGAGACTTAGAGCTTTGGTTCCGCCATCTATCAAATCCACGTCTCCTCTAATTCTTTCTTTCAGTGTAATTCCCAAGGCATCATCTCTTCTCAGTAAATTTCCCATGAGTATTACAGCTATCTTTTCCATCTAACCTTCACTTTTAAATTGTGGGTTGAGCACGAGATACAAGGGTCGTAGGCTCTCACGAGCATTTTCAATATACGCTCTATCTCCTCTGGAGATCTCTCAATTATCTCTGAAACCAATTTTTCCATATCCTTCTGTATATTTGCATGGTTTTGGTTGGTGGGTATAACAAGATTAGCCTTTCTACATCTTCCATTATCATCGATCTCATAATCGTGAATAAGCAAGCCTCTGGGAACCTCAGCCATGCCTATGCCCCTGCCTCCTTTTGGCTCTATCTTGGATATCTTTTCTTCTTTCAATCCCTTTCTCAGAAAACCATCGATAATTTTTACAGACTCTTCCATGTTGTGAGCTATCTCTACAATTTGGGCTATGTTATTCATGAAAGGGTTATAACACGGAGCTGTCAAACCAAATATTGAGGATATGTGTCTGGCAAAATCTGATAGGCTTTTGCTGTTGAGATTGAATCTGGCTAGCGCGCCGACCATGTAAGAGTCTCTAAGATGTTTTGTGTGTTTTGCCGTAGATATCTCTACAACGCGTTCATTTGTAAACTCTCTATAGTCTTTCTCCAGATATCCAACATCACTTGACTTTGGAATCCCATCGTAAAATGGATATTCCTTTTCTTTGGACAAAGCGATATACTCCGTTTCCCTCCAGAAATCTGGAAAGTTATCCATCCTTTTCTCTATCTCATAAGAAAGCTCTTCTAGGTATCTCTTTCCATTCTCTATCTCCCTCTTCATCCTTTCTAGTTCTCTCGGGCTTGGATAAGAGTAAAACCCACCGACAGCTAGAGATATTGGATGAGTTGTTCTACCTGCAACAAGATCTGATAGTCTATTTGCAAGCTTATGTAGTTCTATCACTTTCTTTACTAGACCCTTATTTTCTTTCGCAACCTCGATAATATCTTTCTTTCCGAAAAGATCGGGAAGGACTAAGAAACCTACATGCAACGAATGACTCTGCATGTTCTCCGCATGGAGGGCAAGCTTTCTCAACTCCACGGTTTGATCAGATACCTCTATAGCCAGAGCGGATTCCACTGCCTTTATTGAAGCTATAGCATGACCTATAGAGCAGATACCACATATTCTTGAAGTTATAAATGGGAGATGCTCATAGCTTTGTTCTCTAACAATTGCTTCAAAGAACCTCGGCGCCTCCGGGATCTGCCATTCGACCTTCTTTACTTCGTTATCTTCGATGTCCACAACTATGTTCCCATGTCCCTCTACCCTAGTAACATAGTGAACATCTATTCTTTTCTCCATACCCTATCACCAAAGTTGAAGATGTTCCATTTATCTGCCAGATCCTCATAACTCAAGTTGTACCTATCAAATACCTCTTTTATGCATTCGGTTGATGGCTTCTCCAATACACCTCTACATCCTAAGCAAGGCGAACCCTTAGAGGGGCATATTGCATTGCAACCAGCCAGAGTTATGGGACCGAGGCAGAATTTCCCTTCTTCAAAAAGACATGGGTTTCCTCTCTTTTTACACTCTATACATACTGGATAATTCGGTAGCTCAAATTTTCTGCCCAATGCAATCGATGTAACAAACCTCTTGAATTCTTCTCTATCTATCGGACAGCCCGGAATATAGTAATCTACCCTAACCACCTCATCTACAGCTCTAGCTTTATCGGAATTGAAGAGAGGATTGTTTTTGAGTTTCTTGTCACCATACACGATTTCCAGCAGATTCTCTTTATCGAACCTGTTTCTAAGTTTGTTCACACCGCCCAAACAAGCACAGCTTCCAAGGGCTATCAGTATCTTTGCATTTTTCCTTATCTCCCTGAGTCTCTTTTCATCCATCGGTCTATTGATTGAACCCTCTACAAATGCTATATCATAGTTATCCAAATGCACATCTGATATCTCTCTGAATGATACAACATCGACTATCTCTATCAGATCGAGAATCTCTTCTTCGAGATTCGCTATCTGAAGTTGGCAACCCTCACAGCTTGCAAAATCGAAGAATGCCACCCTCATCTTCATGAAAACGCCTCCGGAAGATCCTTTATTTCAGAGTATCTAAACACGGGACCTTCCTTGCATACATATACCCCATTTATCTGACAATGACCACACTTTCCTATACCGCATTTCATCCTTCTCTCCAATGAAACAAATATATCTCTATCATCTATCCCGATATCCTTGAGACATCTCAACACAAACTTATACATAACTGGAGGACCCACTACTATCGCTACCGTATTCTTTGGATCCTCGATCTCTATCTCAGAAAACAGGGTTGTAACCACTCCTATCTTCCCATCCCATTCCATACCTTCTGGACAGGTATCTACAGAGAGTTTGATTTCAACGTCTCTTTCCTTCTCCCATTCGTTGATCTCATTCATGAACAATACATCTTTAGGTGTTCTGGATCCATAGAGTATGAAGATCTTTCCGAATCTGGATCTGTTGTCTTTGGACAGAACATGCTTTATCAAGGATCTCAAAGGCACGATACCGATTCCTCCTGCTACGAAAAGGAGATCCTTTCCTTCCATTTCATTCACATTGAAACCTCTGCCAAGAGGACCCCTTATTCCTATCTTGTCGCCCTCCCTCATAGAATGTAGTTTACCTGTAACACTACCCGCCCTCCTAACCACGAGTTCGAATCTGTTATCTTCGGATGGAGGGGAGGAGATAGATATTGGAGCTTCACCTACGCCAAATATAGATACCTCCACAAACTGTCCAGGTTGAAAATCAAACCTTTCCCTGTTGATCATTTCCAATTCGAACAGCTTTTCTGACTCGGTAAGCGCTTCCACTCTCCTAATTACAGCAAACTCAGGTAGAAGATTTGCTTCAACTTCTACCCCTTCTGGAATCTGGTATACCAGTTTACCTTTTGATTCGTCCCTCCTTTTAACAAGAGTGTTGATTATGTTGACTGGATTCGCTACTTTTGGTATACAAGCTTTGATGCATCTTCCGCAGCCGACACATGCTATGAAGTTGTACCTTAGAGGAATATAGAGACCTTTTCTGTAGATCCTGTGCCTGAATCTCTCCGCCTTGTCTCTGAATGTTTCTCCGCTCGCTATTTTTGTGAAGTCTGGCAACAAACAACTATCCCAAGTCCTTATTCTCTCACCATTTTCTAAAGTCAATGAAACCTCATCCCTCACGTCATAGCAGTAACAGGTTGGACACACTATTGTACATGATCCGCATTGCAGACACTTTCTCGATTCTTCCTCCCATAAAGGATGCCCATAAACATCCATCAACAAAAACGGGATCTGATCCTTTTCTATTTCTATCCTGAGTTTGTATCTCTCAGGAAGTTTTTCCCTGTGTTCCTTGATCTTTCTGATATCCCGATCATCTGCGATCTCTATGTTTTTAGCATAAGCGCGTAGTAATCCCTCTCCTTTTTCGCTACCAATCTCTATGAATACCTTTCCATCCAGCTCTGTGAGAAGAAGGTCAAAACCATCGTTCACTACGTGAGTTCCCAGACTGGAAGCAAAAGAGTACTCGCTGACATTGATTATGTCGGATGCTACAATTATAGTATTTTCCCTTCTATTTCTGTACAGATCATCCGGAGTATCTTTTAAATATACCTCATCCATCTGTTTTAATGCGATCACATCATAGGGGTGTACTCCAATAATTACCCTTCCGGTTTCCTCTCCTTGGATACTCGTTTTTTGTTCTTTGAGATCGAATTCCATCATTTTTTCGTACGGCGGAAGGAAGAAGACCTTGGGTGGAAGTATGGTGATATCATAATCCAACCTCAATTCCTCCGGTTTTTCGAGTTTAGAAAAGACAAAATTGCCCCTCTTCTCCACAACACCAATGGTCTCAAAATCTTTCATTATCCTACCTACGAATGCATAGAAATCCTCCTTGCTGAGCTTGTAAACCTCTCTCTCCATCGGAAGACGTATTGAGGAGAAACTATTAATGATTTCTCATTTTCTCAAGGTATTTTACGAGCATCTCCACGGATTTACCTCTATGGGAATATTTGTTCTTTTCCTCAACATCCATCTCTCCAAAGGTTTTGCTCGATCCGTATGGGATGAAGATGGGATCGAAACCAAAACCTTTGTTTCCCTTCTCTTCGAAGGCTATCTCTCCTTCACACCTCCCTATGAATATCTTTGTCCTCTTCCCTTTCTCCTTATAGGCTATAACAGACCTAAATTCTGCATATCTGTCTTTCTTATCTTCCATGAGTTTCAATATCCCTTTACAGCCTATCCTCTTGAAGACATAAGCTGAATATACTCCAGGGAAATCGCTGAGAGATCTTATGAAAAGACCCGCATCCTCTAAGAAAAATGGCTTGTCTATCTTTCTAGCTAGATATCTTGCACCGTAGATGGCTACATCTATCAGATCATCTGCCTGAATCTCTGGATACCCTCTGTCGTATTGGAATAATTTCACTCCTATCTTGCTCAGCTTTTCTCTCGCTTCTTCAAACTTCCCTTTGTTCTGAGTGGCAAACACTATCTCCATCTTACATACCTCCCTCTTTTCGAGATCTCTTCCAGCTTATTCTCCACTTCTCTAAAGTTTCCGTTATAGTTTTCGCTGTATCCTTCCAAGACGTACGAAAACATATCTTCATGTTCCGAATGGGCAGACTTGAAAGCCTCAAGCAGGAGATGAAGATCAACTCCCCTATCCTCTACTTCTTTACTGAAACTGCCCAAACCAAAGTCTATGAAGTATATCTTTCTTCTATAGAATATCATGTTGGATGTTGTTAGATCTCCATGTATTATTCCCATATTGTGGAGTTTTGCCACATTTCTGCCTATCTCTCTACATATCTCTTTTCTCTCGCATTTTGGTAGCTTAGACAGGAGCTCCTTCACCCTTTCTCCATTGATAAACTCCATGGTGATGGTACAATTCACAACATCCACATCATACACTATTGGTACCGAAACTCCAGCCTTTCTTGATTCTACAATAAGTTTTGCCTCCTCCTTTGTTCTAGAGGATCTTAGTTTAAAATCCAGCTCCTTCAATCTGTAACCTTTTGGTATCCTCCTCTTCTTTACAACCTCCCTTCCCAAATACTCGGAAAGGATTATCTCTGCCTCAGCACCTCGGTATATCACTCTCTCCATTTTACATCAACCTCATCTGTCCTGAATCTCTGTTGTATGTAACTTTCCTCAACCTTCGTTTCTATACCGCTCCTGTACATTATTAAGCCCGTCCATGCTATCATGGCTCCATTGTCTACACAAAGATCATCTCTCGGGACAAAGAATCTTGCTCCCCTCTCTCTCGCCATGGTGTTTACCATCTCTCTCAACCTTCTGTTTCTTGCTACTCCTCCGCCAAGCAAAACCTCATCTTTGCCGACGTGAGCCATTGCCCTCTCTGTTATCTCCGTTAATGCTGCAAAAGCTATTTCCTGAACAGAGAAACATATATCCTCTGTTCTCTCTCCAGCATCATAGTAGTTCTGAGCGGATGTTAACATACCAGAAAATGCCACATCCATCCCTTTTACAGTGTATGGCAAATCCAAAAGCTTTTCACCTTTCTTTGCTAAACTCTCTATTTTCGGTCCACTCGGAAAAGACAGGCCCATGTACCTTCCCAGCTTATCTAAGAAATTTCCTATTCCGATGTCCAAAGTTTCCCCAAAGACCCTGTATCTTCTATTGGCAAAAGCGATGACCTGAGTATTTCCACCAGAGACATAAAGTAAAACGGGATCCTCGCAATCTGTTGTCCCTCTTCCTATCTCTAGATGAGCTATACAGTGATTTACTCCAACTAGGGGTTTTTTGAGAGATAAAGCCATTGCTCTCGCTGCCGTTGCTGCGGTTCTCAGGCAAGGCCCAAGGCCAGGACCTTGAGAAAACGATATCACATCTATATCCTTTGGCTCTATCTTTGCTTCTTCCAGAGCCCTTCTGATGACCTGCGAAACATGTTTTGCATGATGGTTTGCAGCCTCTCTGGGATGAATACCTCCTTTCCCTGGCTGGTAGGTTTTGATGACATTGGATAAAACTCTGCATTTATCGTTGATGTCCTCAACTATGCCCGCTCCAATAGTATGGGCTGTGCCTTCTATACCTAAAGATATCATCTTGCCCCATTATAGAGAGGGAGGTATTAAAAACTTCATTTACATTGTTGTGAATGTAAGGGGTGCATTCTCTAAACCATTGAATGACTTTATTTGATAGATTTTCACGATTTTCTCTTTAGATAGAATACTATTCCAACGAAAGCTACTATTAGGATTGCTGCAACGATCAGTAGTGTTATAGTTGAAGGTTCGTAAGAGGGTGGTATCTCCTCTTCTTTTGGAATTATCGAACCAGCCACAGGATCGTATATGTAATCCCATTCTCCATCTCCATCAGAGTCTATAAGATACTTGCCTTCTTCGTTTTGCTCTACGTTTGTCTTTGTGCTCGTCTCTGGGTCATAGAAGATATCATAGATACTGTCGTTGTCTGTATCTACTAAATAGGTTGTTTTGCCGTCTATGACAGGTTCTGCATACTCGTTTGCACTATCTTGCGGTGATCCGATCTCTTGCTCCAGAGTATCAATCAACCCATCGTTATCATCATCAGGATCCACTGTATCTGGTAATCTATCCTTATCTGTGTCTTGTGGATAGCTACTAGCGTTGTATGGATCTGTTCCATATGTTTGCTCTTCTTGATCGCTCCATCCATCGCTGTCTGAATCTGGCTGTATCTCTATCTGCTTTGATGTTGAATTTGATAAACCATCGTTATCGATAACGGTTAAGGTGATGGTGTAGTTTCCAGGTTCAGAATATGAATGAGTTACTATAACTCCATATGCTGTGCTTCCATCTCCAAACTGCCAAGTATAGTTTGCTATATTTCCATCTGGATCACGGCTTTGAGAGGCATCTAATGTTATGGTCTGGTTTACTACAGCTGAATCTGGTGCTGAGAATATAGCTACAGG